>JANNQE010001030.1:0-3162 GCA_031441625.1 Planctomycetia bacterium | reverse complement strand
CCTCGCAAGCTCGGGGCGATGACAAGGCGGCTGGGCAGGTTGAACAACCCTTCTCCATGCCATGGAGGGGGGATGGGGGGTGAGGTCTCTTACAATCACCTCCTCAACCCCTCTCCGGGAGCCGCATCATGACACGTCTGCTGTCGCTCGTCCTGTTCGTCTGGGTCGGCGTGCTGTGCGCCCAAGCGCCGCCGCCCCCACCGTCGGTCGTCGTGCAGTTGCCCAAGCCCGACCCCGACGCCGACGTCAAAGACCTCATCAAGGAGAAGTACACGAAGACGGAGTACCGCATCCCGATGCGGGACGGCACGAAGCTGTTCACCACCGTGTACACGCCGAAGGACGACAGCAAGACGTACCCCGTGCTGCTCGTCCGCACGCCGTACAGCGTCGGCCCGTATGGGGTGGACAAGTACCCGGAGCGTCTGCGGCCCAGCCCGGCGTTCGTGAAGGCCGGGTACATCTTCGCGTACCAGGACGTGCGCGGGCGGTGGATGAGCGAAGGCGACTTCGTGAACATGCGGCCGCACAACCCGAAGAAGCAGGGCAAGGAGTTCGACGAGAGTTCGGACACCTACGACACGGTCGAGTGGCTGGTGAAGAACGTGCCGAACAACAACGGCAAGGTGGGGCAGACGGGCATCTCGTACCCCGGCTTCTACACCGTGTGCGGGATGATCGACGCCCACCCGGCGATGGTGGCGGTGTCTCCGCAAGCGCCCGTCACCGACTGGTTCGTCGGCGACGACTTCCACCACAACGGCTGCCTGTTCCTGCCGCACTGCTTCAACTTCATGGCCAACTTCGGCAAGGCCCGCCCGGAGCCGGTGAGCAAGGCGCAGTCCATGCCGTTCGACCACGGCACGCCCGACGGCTACCAGTTCTTTCTTGATCTGGGGCCGCTGAGCAACGTCGAGCGGAAGTATTACAAGGGCGAGGTGGCGTTCTGGAACGAGGTGATGGCCCACCCGAACTACGACGACTTCTGGAAGGCGAAGAACATCCGCGCCCACGTCAAGGGCACCACGCCGGCGGTGATGACCGTCGGCGGGTGGTTCGACGCGGAGAACCTGTTCGGGGCGGTCGAGACGTTCAAGGCGGTGGAGAAAACCGGCGTGCCGAAGGGGGGGAATACGCTGGTCATGGGGCCGTGGGCGCACGGCCAGTGGAGCGGCGGGCCGGGCGACGCACTCGGCGACCTGCGGTTCCACGCCAAGACCGGCGAGTGGTTCCGTGAAAAGGTGGAGTTGTCCTTCTTCGAGTATCACCTGAAAGGGGTGGGCGAGAACAAGTTGCCGAAGGCGCTCGTGTTCGAGACCGGCCGCAACCAGTGGCGGAAGTTCGACGCCTGGCCGCCGAAGGACGCGAAGCCCGCCGACTTGTACCTCGTGAGCGGTGCTCTCGCGGACAGCCCGCCGAAGGGGGCCGCGAGTCGAGAGGAGTTCGTCTCGGACCCCGCCAAGCCGGTGCCGCACCGCGGGGACATCAACATCGCCATGACCGGCGACTACATGACGACCGACCAGCGGCACTGCGCCCGCCGGCCGGACGTGCTGGTGTACACCGGGGAGGAACTGAAAGTGGACCTCACCGTCGCAGGGCCGATTGAGGTGGAGTTGAGCGTGAGCACCACCGGCACCGATGCCGACTGGGTGGTGAAGCTGATCGACGTCTACCCGACCGACTTCCCCGACCCCGACCCGAACCCGAAGGGGGTAAAGATGGGCGGTTACCAGCAGCTCGTGCGGGGCGAGCCGTTCCGCGGCAAGTTCCGCAACGGGTTCGACAAACCGGAGGCGTTCAAGCCGGGCGAGGTGACGACGGTGAAGTTCACCATGCCGGACACGCTGCACACCTTCCGTGCCGGGCACAAGCTGATGGTGCAGGTGCATTCCACCTGGTTCCCGCTCGTGGACCGCAACCCGCAGACGTTCGTGGACAACATCAACGACGCCAAGCCGGAAGACTTCAAGAAGCAGACGCACACGGTCCACTCGCCGTCGAAGGTGACGGTGCGGGTGGTGAAGTAGTTGCGAGGCGTACACTACCCGCATGGAACCCCATTCGGACGTGCTGGTGGTTGGCGGCGGGATCATCGGCCTCACGTCGGCGTACTTCCTGGCGAACGCCGGCGTGAAGGTGACGCTCATCGACCGGCAGGAGTTCGGCAAGGAAGCGAGCTGGGCCGGGGCCGGCATCCTGCCGCCGGGCAACCCTGCTCGTGCGGTTCAGCCCATCGACCAGTTGCGTGCGGCGGGTGTGAGCCGGTTCGCCGAGTTCTCCGCCGAGTTGAAGGAGTTGACGGGCATCGACAACGGGTACGTGAAGTGCGGCGGGGTCGAGTTCTTGGACGACGACGATGCCGACTGCGTGGCCATGTGGGAGCGGGAGGGGCTGGCCTTTAGGGTGGCCGGCTCTCGCCGAGAGCCGGTTCCGATGCCGCTCTCGGCGAGAGCGGCCCACCCTATTCCTTACCTCCTTCCCGACTTCGCCCAGGTGCGGAACCCGTGGCACCTGCGGGCACTGACAGCCGCCTGTCAGCGGGCCGGCGTTGACCTTCGCCCGCACACGCCGTTCACCCGCGAGCATCTCCATCCGCACCGCCCCACGCTCATCGCGTCCGGGGCGTGGGCCGGCGACCTCATCCCGAACCTTCCCGTTCGCCCCGTCCGTGGGCAGATCGTGTTGTTCCGCTGCGAACGCCTGCCGTTCACGCACATCCTCATGCACGGCAAGCGCTACCTCGTGCCGCGACCCGACGGCCGAGTTCTCGTCGGCAGCACGGAGGAACCAGAAGCCGGCTTTGAAAAGGCGAACACGCCGGAAGGCGTGGAGGGGCTGAAGGCGTTCGCGTTCGAACTGTGTCCGGCGTTGCGGGAAGCCGAAGTGGAAAAGTGTTGGTCCGGGCTGCGGCCCGGTTCGCCGGACGGCCTGCCGTACATCGGCCCGGTGCCGGGGATGACGAACGTGTTCGCGGCGGTCGGCCACGGGCGGGCGGGGGTGCAGAACTCCATCGGCACCGCGATGGTCGTGCGGGAGCTGCTCGCCGGCGTGCCGTCCGGGTTGCCGACCGACGCCTTTCAACTCGACCGCGTGCCCGATAAGACATCCCGGCCGGCGTTCCGATCCTAGGCTCCGATAGGGTGGCCCGCTCTCGCCGAG
>JANNQE010001029.1:0-3095 GCA_031441625.1 Planctomycetia bacterium | reverse complement strand
CACCTTCGCCGGGCACGGCACCGTGTCGGTGAGGTCCGGCAGCGGGTCGTGCGGGCGGCCGGGCTTGAGGGCGGTGAACGGGTGCGCCTGCGGGCCGGTCGCGTCGGCCCAGCGGGCCTCGGCGGACAGCCCGCGGGTGAGCCGCACTTCGGCCCGTTCTCGCACCGGCGTCAGGGCGGTGAGCACCTCGAACGGCATCACGATGAGGGCGTCCGACTCGGCCGTGTCGGCGGTGAACGACAGCACGACGCCGTTCGGCATGGTCGTAGTGACGGTGAGCACACGATCCGACACGCGGCACACGACCGCCGGCGGCGGGCCGGCCGGCTTGCCGCTCACGCACCGGGCGGCGACGGCGGCGAACCGTTTCGGCAGGCCGGGGGGAAGGACGATCACGGGCAACACCTCCTTGGGGGGAGAAAGTCAGTCCACCCGCCAGCCGGCCGCGATCAGTTCCTCCGGGGTGTCGAACACCTCCTTGGGGAGGGCGAGCAGCTCGGGCAGGGACGGGGGCAGGGTGAACAAATTCGTCAGGAAGACTGAGGCCGAGAAGCCGGTCAGCCGGCACAGGCCGAAGGCGTCGAACAGCACGCCCAGTTCCTCTTCGCCGTTCGTCCGGCGGACGACCGGCAGGAACGGCCACACCGGCCAGGTGGCCGGGGTGGAAAGGATCAGCCGGTGCCGGACGAGCGGGTCGGGTTTCGTGGCAGTGGTCAACGGATCCTCCGGGGTCAGGCGACGGCGAGCGGGGTGTCGGCCAGGTGCTCCACCTTCGCCCGCAGCTCGGCGCGGGCGGCGGCCAGGGCGCGGTCCAGGTTGGCCTTCGCGTCGAGCAGGTACTCGGCGTAGGCGGCCACCTTGAACTGGGTGGCGCGGACGCGGTCGGCGGCGCGGTCGAGCGTGCCGTCGCGGGTGTCCTCGCCGAACTGGGCGATCGCCTGCCGGTGTTCGGCGATGAGGGCGGCCAGGCCGGCGGCGACGGCGTCCTTCACCGAGCGGTCGCCCTCGCTCGTGCCCGCCGGCACCGGGAATCGCAGCACCTGCCCGCCCAGCCGGCCGAGCAGCGATTGCACCTTCTCCACGAAGACGACGTGCCGCTCGGGCACGAAATACACCCCGCCCTGCGGGCGAACGGGGAACAGGTCGGCGTGCCGCTCGAACAGCTTCTGCACCACCCGCGTGACGTCCGCCCCGGTGCGGGCGGTGACGGCGCGGTCGAGTTCCTCCTGCGCCAGCGTGGCCAGCCCCGGCAGGTCACAGGTGACTCGGCCCGTCTGCTTGTCCAGGGTGAGCATGGTCTCGAGCGTGTACTCGATGCGGTCGCTGCTGCGGGTCTCCTGGGTGAACTGGAAGGTGAGCGTGGCGTCGTCCTCGGCCACCCGGCGGATGATGCGGGCGTCGGACAGTTTCTTGCACGCGCGGGTGAACGCGTGCCGCGGGGCCAGTTCGCGGGCGACGGCCGGGTCGAGGGCGGCGTCGGTCAGCGCGTCGACGAGGGCGGGGTGGGTGACGGCCGCGCCCGAGCACGTCCACGAGATCACCTCGCCGAGCAGTTTCGTGCCGGCGGGCAGGGAGACGGGCACGGGGGAACGGGCCGCGAGGACCGCGGGCATGGGAACCTCTTGGGGTGTGGGTGACGGAACGGAACGACCCGGCGGGGTGAGCCGCCGGGTCGCGGGGAGTGGGAACCGGATTACAGCGACAGCACCCGGCCGACGGCGTCGGCGTCGGGGGCGAGGGTGTGGACCAGGTGCACCTCGTCGCTGACGTGAGTCAGGTCGCCGGCGGCGGTGTTCAGCACCAGGGTGACGAGCCGTGCCTTCGCCCGCCGCTTCCAGGCGAGGAACGTGTCGCGCACTTCGCCCGGGATGCGGCAGACGGCGTCGGTGACGAAGATCACGTCGGTGATGCCGGCGGGCGCTTTCAACTCGGCGAACATGCGGGGCAGTTCGCGGACGGGGACGTCGAGGTCGGACCCCTTCCCAATGAACGCCGTCAGCCAGTCGAGCAGTTTCGTCTCGTCCCACCGGCCGGGCGGGAGCGGCAGCAGCCGCTCGCCCGTGTCCCCCGAGTACGCGACGAGCGCACACCAGCGGCGCTGGTGGCGGGCGACCCAGGCGAGTGCCAGGGCGAGCGCCTTGGCCGTGTGGATGCGGTCCCCGCCCATCGACCCGGACTCGTCCAGGCAGACGATCACGGGGCCTTTCCCCACCGGTTCGACGGCGTGGTGCTCGCGGCAGAAGGCTTGCCGTTCCAGGATGCGTCGTAGGGTGTCGAGTTCCAGCTCGGGCACCATCAGCTTGCCCAACTCGACCGGCAACAGCCGGCCGATGTCGCCGCCGGGTTCCACTCCGACCACGTCGTCCAGCCCGTGCGTCACCTTCTGCCGCTGCTTCGACTGCGCCACCCGCCGGAACCGTCCGGCCAGTTCGCAGATCTTCCGCAGCGTGGGGTCGGTCCGCACCCGGCGGAACAGGGCGGCCACCGCCGTCGGGTCGTGGCTGCCCGGCGTGCCCGGCCCCATCCCCAGGGCACTGGCCGCGTCGTGCAGGTCCGACACTTCCTTGCCGGCCTCGGCCACCGCCTTCCCCACCGCCCGCAGGGTGGCCATCTCGTCGGCCAGTCCGTCATCGGCCGCCGCACCCCGTTCACCGTCCTTGGAGTCCTCCGGTGTGAGTTTCGCGTACTGTTCGGCAAAGTGCGTCGCGGCGATGGCGGCCGCCGTGTCGTCCAGCCGGGTGGCGGCGTGCAGGGCGTGGTACTCGGGCGTGTCGAGCAACTGCGCAAGGAAGCGGTGCCGTTTCGGGTCAGCACCGGCTTCACACAACCGCGGGTCGGGGTCGAACGCGGCCTGGAAGAAGTCGGCGGCCGCGAAGTCGTCGGTGCCGGACTGCCGGAGTCGATCGCTCTCGGCGATCAGGTCTCGGCCGCGGCGGAGGCCCCAGGCGTCCACTGCCAGGGCCGTCGGGCTTGCGGTGGAAGTGGGTGTGTCCGTCACGTCGGTCGAGCCGAGGACGCCCGAGGATGCCGGCGTGTCGGGTGGCCTGCCGTGCAGATCCAACAACTTGAGTAGGTCGTTCGTGGTGAGCCCTCCG
>JANNQE010001028.1:0-2700 GCA_031441625.1 Planctomycetia bacterium | reverse complement strand
CCCCCCCCCCCCCGGCCCTCGCGCCGCGCTCGGGCCGAGAGGTTCTCCTTCCCGCCTCTCGCCGCCGACTTTCGAGTCGCGAAGTGTCACAGCCTCCGTAGGAGGGGCGAAGGGGAAAGCGGGCGACCGCCCCCAACCGTGTGCCGAGTTCCCCCCAGCCCTCGTCGCAGGCGCAACGGGATCTGCACATCACTCTCAACTCTGACTGTGGAGGTTGGTCATGAAGTTCTTCACGAAGATGGCGCGTGCGCTGAGCCGCCGCGGTCTGAAGGCCCGAGCCTCCTCGGCCCGGCCCGCGCTCCAACTCCAGCGGCTGGAGGGCCGGGACGTGCCCAGCGCCTACGGCGACTTCAACGGCGACGGGTACGATGACCTGGCGATCGGCGTGCCCGGCGACGACTCCAACTCGTACACCCAGAACACCGGCGCGGTCAACGTGATCTACGGTTCGGCCGGCGGGCTGGCCGCCGTCGGCAACCGGCCCAACCAACTGTGGACCCAGGAGAGCTACGGCGTCCAGGATTTCGCACAGGCCAACGACCGGTTCGGTGCCGCCCTGGCGATCGGCAACTTTAACGGGGACGCCTACGACGACCTCGCGGTCGGTGTCCCGGGCGAGGACGGCGGTGCCGGCGCGGTCAACGTCTTGTACGGGTCGCCCCAAGGTCTGCACTGGGCGTACAACCAGTTCTGGCAGCAAGGTGCGGCCGGCCTCGTGGACGCGGCCGAGGTCGGAGACCAGTTCGGGGCGGTCCTGACGACGAGTGACTTCAACGGCGACGGGTTCACCGACCTGGCCGTCGGCGCGCCCGGCGACGACGTCGGTGCGATCGTGGATGCCGGGGGCGTTCATGTGCTGTACGGTTCGGTCTACAGGCTGACGAGCACTTGGGACCAGTTCTGGACCCAGGACACTCCCTACATCCCGGGCCACTCGGAGGCCGACGACCAGTTCGGCTTTGCCCTGACGGCCGGCGACTTCAACGGCGACGGTACGGACGACCTGGCCGTCGGCACCCCGTTCGAGAACGACGAGGACGGGACCAACGAGGACGACGTCGGTGCCGTGTGCCTCATCTACGGCGCCCCCGGGAGCGTCGCCTCCGGGCGCGGCCTGTCCCTCGCGGTCCTCCCGGCCCAAAGCTGGACGCAAGACACCTTCGGCGTCGAAGGCGCGGAGGAGGCCGGCGACTGGTTCGGATACGCCCTCGCCGCGGGGGACTTCAACGGCGACGGCCGGGACGACCTGGCCGTCGGCGTACCCGGCGAGGACGTCGGCGCGATCGGGGATGCCGGGGCGGTCCACGTGCTCTTCGGTGCGGGCTACGGTCTGACGTCCACGAACGACTTCCTCTGGCACCAGGACGTGACGGACGTCGAGGGGACGGCCGACGCCGGCGACATGTTCGGCTACGCGGTGGCAGTCGGAGACTTCAACGGCGACGGCCGCGCCGACCTGGCCGTCGGCGTACCCGGCGAGGATCTGGCCGGAGCGGGCCAGGATCAGGCCAGCCTGTTCGACGTCGGCGCGGTGAACGTCCTTTACGGCTCGCCCGCCGGACTGAGCGCAACCTATTTCGCCGACCAGTACTGGAACCAAAACGTGCCGGGCGTCCAGGATGCGGCCGAGGCGTACGATCACTTCGGATCCGTCCTGGGGGTCGGCGACTTCAACGGCGACGGGCGAGCTGATCTGGCCGTCGGCGTGCCGGACGAGGACGTCGGTGCGGCCGTGAACGCCGGGGCGGTGAACGTGTTGTACGGCTCGTCGTCGGGCGGACTGACGAGCAACCTCAACCAGTTCTGGCACCAGGACAGCCCGGGTGTCGAGGGCGACGCCGGGGCGTACGACGGCTTCGGCCGCGGCCTGGGCCGGCGCAAATGACGTGCCGCTTCCTGTTCGATGATTGTTGTCCACGGAAATGGCTGCCGCGGAGAGTGCTCCGGGTTGGCCGGGCAGGTGGGGTGAACCGCCCGCGTGCTTCATCCCCTGCCCAAGTGTGTCAAATTCTCCTGACGGCGGGCGACCCCTCGTCCGTCACCTGCGGCCCCGTTCGCCACTCGTTGGCGGCGGGGCCGCGGGCGTTTCCGGGCCGCATGAACACCTCCACCCCCTTCGTCGCCACCGCCCCGTTCGCGTCCCACTCGTCACGGCGGAGCCGCACGTGCCCGACCACGAACTCCGCGACCGCCTCCCACCCGTCCGGAGTCCGCACCTTCGGCCCGGCGGCAAGTGACGTGATGGGCTGTCAACGCCGGTCGTGAACTCCGCCGTCCACCGGCGGCCCCACGCCACCATGAATCCACCCCCCATCGGTGTCAAACTTCCTTGCCGGCGGGGGCTAACCGTCGCCGGCCCGTCACTCGCATCTCGTTCCCCCCCCGTCCAATCCGCCCGACCCGTCCCACCCGCGGCCCCTGCCGCGCCGGAGCCCGCCATGCCCGAACCGCCGTCCCCCGCCATCAGCCGCGATTTCCTCACCGTCTTCCCCCGCGTGCGGGCCGTCGTCCGCTTTCACCTCCGCCACGTTCGCGGTCCTCACCAGCGGGAGGAAGCAACCTGCGAGGCCGTCGCCCTGTGCTGGGTGTGGTTCGTCCGCCTCGCCCGCCGCGGCCGCCAACCGCACACGTTTGCCACGCGCCTGGCCGAGTACGCCGCCCGCGCCGTCCGCTGCGGTCGACGGGCGTGCGGCAGCGAGC
>JANNQE010001027.1:0-20861 GCA_031441625.1 Planctomycetia bacterium | reverse complement strand
TCCCCGGCCGGCGTGTGCGTTCGACTCGGTTCGCGGTTAGCGCTTGCTGAACTGGACGCCGCGGCGGGCACCCCGCAGGCCGTACTTCTTCCGCTCCTTCATGCGGCTGTCGCGGGTCAAGTATCCGCTCTCGCGGATCTTCCGCACCATGCCGGCGGCCGGGTCTTCCGGGGCGACCAGCACCGGGGTGCCGTCGGCGTTGGCGGTCGCGACCGGCACCTTCGGGGCGGGGGCGGAGGCGGCTTTCGCCGCGTCTTTCGTCTGCGCGTTGTAGCCCCGCACCACCGTCACGTGGTTGCGGACGATCACCTTCTGCTCGCCCTTCGGCGAGAACATGGTCTTGAGTGCGCGGGCCAGACCCTGGCTGATGGCCCCGGCCTGCCCGGTGATGCCGCCGCCGGCCACCTTGACGGTCACGTCCAGGCGGGCCGTCTGTTCGGTGATGGCGAGCGGACCCATGACCGCCGCCCGGTCCTTCTCTTCGGTGAAGAACTCCTCGAGCGGGCGGCCGTTGATGACCACCTGCCCCTTCCCTTCGGTCACCCGCACGCGGGCCACGGACGTCTTCCGCCGGCCGGTGCCCAGGTAGTACGTCACCTTCTTCTTTTCGGCCATTGGAGGGGAGCCTTCGATTGGGTTCAACGGACCCAGGCGGCTGACGCCGCCGGTTCACCGTGGAGGGGTTGTTACACTTTGGCAGTGGCGGGCAGCGTGTACTCGGTCGGCAGTTGGGCCTGGTGGGTGTGCTGCGGGCCTTTGAAGATCTTCAGCTTGGTGATCTGCTTGTAAGCCAGCGGGCCGCGGGGCATCATCCGCTTGACGGCCAGCCGGACGATCTCTTCCGGCCTGCGGGCGAGCATGACCGTGGCCGGGATGATCTTCTGCCCGCCGGCGTAGTGGCTGTACGTCTGGTAGCTCTTCTTCTCCCACTTCCGCCCGGTGAACTGCACCTTGTCGGCGTTCACCACGATGACGAAGTCACCGGTGTCGCAGTGGGGGGTGAAGGTCGGCTTATGCTTGCCGCGGAGCAGGTTGGAGATCACCACCGCCAGACGCCCGACCACCAGGTCGGTGGCGTCGATGACGTACCACTGGTGGGTGGCGGTTTCCTTCTTGGCCATGAACGTGGACATCGCGGCGGATTCCCTACAACGACGGCGGTGCCGAAATTTCGGAAGTTGTAATAGTAAAGGCGGGGTGAACGCCGTCAAGGTGGCGGCGCGGGGAAATGTGCCGCTCGCCCGCCCCGGTTCCCGCCAATACCCGGCCGCATTCCGGCGAACCACCTGACAAGACGACTGCTCTTTCCGAGCATGAGGAGGTTTACCATGAGCGTTGCCACCGCCCCGCCCGCCGTGCCCGAGGTGCGACACCCGTTCGGCCTGCCGATGGGCACCATCCGCGCCACCCTGGCCCTGCTCATCTGCGCCTTCGTGTGGCTGATTCTGCTCTGGCCGCACGACAACGTGAAGCTGCCCCTCGCCCACTTCTTCATGGGCAGCATGGTGTTTATGGCGTTCGTCACGCACCCCGGCTTGCCGAACGGGGCCGGGCGGTCGGTCGCCCCGTGGGTGCTCCGGCTGCTGTTCGCCGTCGGCAGCGTGGGCGTGGTGGCCTACGCGGTGTACACCGATTGGGCGCAGGTGACGACGCGGCTGGTGCCGGACGTGAACGAGTTCAAAGACTGGTGGCTGGCCTACCTGGGCGTGACCGTCGGCGGGTTCGTGGCCGGGAGAATCCTCCGGCTGGTGTTCGGCAACGCCAGCCCGTTCTTCCAGACACTGCGGGCGTGGCTGTCGGTGCTGGCCATGATGATGATGATGGGCGAGTTCCTGCTGTTCATCGCGTTCGCTTCCGCGACCGAACGGCCGGACGCCTTCCTGCACGCCTGGCAGGCGGTGCAACTGTTGGCCGTCAGCGCGTACTTCGCCGCCCGGACGTAGTCGTAGAACCGGGAACGGAGTGACCGGGTGACAAAACACCCGGTCACTCCGTTCCCGGTTCCACTTCGACTACGCCTTCCCTTCCTTCTTCTTCGCGTTCTCCAGCCCGCGGGCGATGATGTCGAACGCCGTCACGCTGTCCAGCTTCGCCAGTTGCGTGAACATGACGGCCAGCACCCGCTTGGTTTCGCTCGCGCCGATCTTTAGCGAGTCGGTGTCCGTGTGGCGAGACACTTCGTTGTAGAACTCGGTCAGGGTCATGGGTCGGCTCCGTTGGGCGTGTCGGCGGTTCCCTCATCGCCCATCGTCGGCCGGCGGGCGCAACTTGAGGGGAACCCGTCAGGCCCGTCCGCCACCTCATATCCGGAGAGACCTCTACACCCCAGAGTGGAAGCCAGTCCGGAAAGTTGCATTGGTTTGAGCTGCGTCCAACATCATCTGCCGTCGGGGGAGTGTCATGCCCAACGACAAGGAATCCGCGGACCGCCCGCCCCTCCGGCCGTCTCGCTCCCGAAGGGCGGTGGAGCGATCCGCGGCATCGGCGAGAAGTTCACCGCCAACCCCGCCACCGGCACGCTGGGCGTCCCCATCCCGGTCAGCCCCGACCGCGAGTTCCGCGGGTTCGGCATGGTCGAGCAGTGGGACACGGAGGAGTTCGCCGCCTTCGCCGCCGCGTCCGCCGCCTTCAAGCTTTGTTCCGCCGGTTCCAGTTCAGCTTGCAACTGGATGTGACGAAGTTCTTCCCCAGCATCGACCACGCCGCGTTGAAAGACTGCTTCCGCCGGCTCGTCAAGGACCGCCCGTTCCTCGCACAGCTCGGCCGCATTGTGGACGGGCCGAACGACCAGAAACCCGTCCTCGACCGCTTCGTCACCCGGCCGCCTACTTCTGCTTCGGCGGCGGAGCGGCCTTCACCGGCGGGGCCTTCGCCCCCTTCTTCGGCTTCTTCTTCTCTTTGCCCTGCGAGTTGTTGCCCTTGCCCATCGCGCACCTCGGTTCGGGTTGCTGGTAGCGCGGGGGGTGGGTGTCGCACCCACGGCTCCGGGGGATTAGCCCGGCGAGTTGACTGTCTACTCCACCCCCGCACCCGCGTCTTACGGCCCGCCCCCCCCGCCGGCCAGTCGGCCGCCCCAGTTCGGGTGTCGATCCGACGAGAACGGGAGGTGAGACGGTTCCGGTGTTTGGAAAGAACCGGCGGACTGACGTCGCGCCGCCCGCCAGGAGTTGGGCGGATTGAAGGCGGGCGGCGGGACGTGAGTCCGCCGGTTTCTACTCCGCTCCGCACCCTGACCCGATGAGTTCGCCCGCCCTGGATTCGGATGAAGAATTGGCCCGGCGTGCCGCCGGCGGCGACGGGGCGGCGCTGGGTGAGTTGGTGGCACGGTATCGCGTGCGGGTGGTCGGCCTGCTGCGGAAGTGCGGGGCACGCGAGCCGGACGACGTGGCCCAGGAGGTGTGGGCGAAGGTGACGGCGACCATCCCGCGGTGGCGGAGCCGGCACTTCCGCGGGTGGCTGTTCCGCATCGCCCGCCACGCCGCCATCGACGCCGGCCGACGACGAACGGAGGGCCAGGCCGACGAGGTGGTGCTGCTCACCGTCGCCGCCCCAGTGGGGCACGACGACTGGACCACTGAGCTGCTCCCCCGCCTGCGGAGGTGCCTCGGCCTGTTCCAGGTCAAGAAGCCCGACTTCCACACCGCCGTGGTGATGCAGATGGGCGGGGCGACACTCAATGAGATCGCCGACGCCCAGGGGAAGGCGGGCGACCTCGACACGGTGAAGACGCGGATCTTCCGCGGCAAGCAGGCCCTCCGCCAGTGCGTGGGCGACGAACCATCAAAACCCTCGTCCTGTCGATGCCCGACGACCCGACCGCCGTACCCGGCTGGCTGGACCGCCAGTTGGTCGGGCCGCACCTCGACCAACTGGTGGCCGAGTTGGAAGTCGTTCACGGGCCGGGCGAGGCCACCGACCTGAACGCGGTCCTCGGGAACAGCCGCGACGCGCTGCTGGCGAAGGGGTTCGCTCACGTGCCGCGGCGGGTACTGTCTGCCCTGCTCACCTCACCCGCGTTGCTCCTCGAACTCCAGGCCGACGTGTTCGAGTTCGGCGGCCCGTACTGGCAGCGGTTGATGACCGGCCAGGACCATTCGGCTGGTGTCGGCCGGCCGGCGAGGTCGCTCCGCTGGCTCAGCTTTGTCGGCGTGTCGGTCGCCACCGCCGCGGCGGTGCTGGTGGCGGTGTTCCTGGGCGGCGGGTTTCGCACGCCACCCACCGCACAGGCCTCGTCCGGCTGGGGGTTCGCCAAGGTGAAGGAACTGCCCCGCGACGCCGGGCCGAAGAAGGTGTCCTCCACCCTGGCCGAGTTCGCCGGCGAGTGGGAGAAGAAGCAGCCGGACGACGCGGCGGGGGTGGCCAAGCGGTTGCACGAGTTCCGCGAGGGGTGTACCGCCCTGCAACTGGCCGACGACTTGCCCCTCTCCGAGGCCGACACCCTCTGGCTGAAAGCGCGGTGTGAGGTGTGGTCCGACGAGATCGATAACCACCTCAGCACGCTGGAGCGCACCCGCGACGTGCCGACCGTGTCTGCCGCCGCCACCGCCACTTCCCGCGGCATCGCGGCCGAACTCTGCCAGCGGGCCGGGTAAACATTTCGCCGAAATCGTGGGAACATCTCCGCCACTGCCCCGTTCTCCTGACCGAAGCCGGACACATCCCGTCCGAGCGAACCCGAACCGGAGAGCGGCGATGTCTCTCAACCTGCGTGGGCTGGTGGTGGCGGTGGTGCTGGGGCTGCGAGCCTGGTGGCGAACTGGTGGGCGAACATGGGCTTGCCCATCGAGTCGTCGCGGGCGCTGATCGGCCGAATGCCACGGTCCGGGTTGTCCGCCCACTCCGGCACCAGCCCCCACTTGAGCATGGCCAGCCCGAACCGCTCGCCGTCCTGCTTGAGCGCCACCACGGCCACGGCTTGACCGGGGGCGACGTTGTACCGCGGGGTGAGCTTGGGCGGGTCGGTCAGCTGGAAGTGGTCGGCCACGTCGTCCATCAGACCGGCGAAGGTGTCGCGTCCGCACATGCCCCAGCGTACCACCCGACAGGGGGCGGTCCGGGTTGATGGACGGGTGAGTTCGTGGCCGGGGAGTCGAGAATTGCGAGTTGTCCGAGGGCAAGTCGCGTCCGGGCAGGTGCGATACCGCCGGTCAATCTCGGCGTGAGTCAGATGCGGGGCGACGGGGAGTTGCGCCATGAGGAATACCCCCTCCCCGTCATCACCCGCTCCTGTTCAACCTGATCTGGTATCAGTTCCGCCGGCCGACGACCGCCGGGTAGACCGTGAGCGTCGTACTCTTTCCGTTCGGCGAGCTGGCGGTGAGCGTGACGGTGACGAACGACTCGGCGAATCCTTTCGGCACCGCCCACTCTAACCGCCCTTCGGCGGTGACGGTCATGCCGGGCGGCCCGGCGGTCAGCGACAGCTCGGTGTCCTTCCCCTTCGACCACACGAGCGGTGTGCAGGTGAACGTCTTGCCGCGTTCGGCCGCCGGCGGGGCGAGGGTCAGCAGCGGCTCGTCCCCGGTGTGGGCGGCGAGCAGCTTCGGCAGGTCGAACTTGTGGATGACCAGGTCGGTCCCCCGGTGCTGCCAGGTGACGATCACCCCCAGCGGTTCGACCACCCCGCCGATCTCCGACACGGCCCTTTCCCCGGTGATCACGGCCGAACCGACCGGCGGTTGGTTCGGGGAGAACTGGATGCGGCCTTCCAGGCGGTTGTAGTCGCTCAGGCGGGGCTGGGAGAAGGTGACCATCCCGCCGCCGTTCACCGCCGGCCAGCAGTCCATGTCCTGGCCCAGGCCCGTCACCTTCAGTTCGACCCCGGTCGGAGTGTACGCTTCGCGGCCGGTGAACACCCACCCGTTCGCCCCCGGACGGTAGTCCCGCCCCGGCGGTCCCGGCTTCCGCTCGCCCGGCGGGGCCCACTCGTACCCGCCGACGGTCCAGGTGGCGACGAGGAACCGCGGATTCTCGACCCCGGCCGCCGACCCCCGGGCTACCACCCGCCGCCCGTCGGCCGACATCAGGCCGCCCCTCGCGTGCCACCCCTTCGGGTCGGCCGGCGGGGGCAGCACGCCGGGCTTCACCTCCAGGGTGTCTGGGTCGATGGCGGTGACGAGGCCGTGGAACACCAGCAGCGGGGTGTCGGTGGCGTCCGACCCGGCGGCGAAGAGGGGCAGCGCGTCGAACGCCGGCGAGGGTTCGTCCAGTTTCACGGTCGCCGACTTCTCCTCCCGGCCGGTGGCGAGGGCGTACCGGGTGAGGGTGTACTCGGTCTTCGACCCCTCTTTGGGCACGGCCACGAACAGCCGGGTGCGGTCGGCCGCCGCCACCGTCCGGGTCTCACCCCCACCAAATTTGGCCTTGGTCAAGTCGATGGTGTAGGCGAGCTTCCCTGCCGACACGTCGATCACATCGAGCCGCGTCTCCCCCCGCCCCCTCTGGTCGAGGGTGCGGAGGACGAGGAACCGGCCGCCCCCACCGAACACGTACACCCCCCGGTCGACGTTGGAGGCCGAGAGGTGGACGGTGGCCGACGGGCCGTCGAAGGTCGCCGCCGGCAGGCCGGACGCCTTCACGAAGTCGGCCCACCCCTGCTCGAACGGCACCGGCCGCACCCCGCGGACGGCCGGCTTCTTCTCGGCCGGCGGGTCGTTCCCCTCCTTCACCCGTTCGAGGATGTAAACGACCAACTTCGTGTTCTCTCGGGGACCCGGAAATGCTTTCGGCCGGACGGCACCGGGGCCTGGTTGGGTGAAACACAGCCTGAGTTTGTCACCGTCGAACTCGAACAACCCTGGCACGCTCTCGAAACGCCCGGTCAACCCCGGCATGATCAGGTCGATGGTCATCGGCGAGGCGGCGTCGTCGATCGTGTACTTGCTCTTCGTCTCACCGGCCGGCCCGCCGGTCACCCGCGTCGTGCCGTCCCGGCCGAAGGTGTAGCGGCCCAGGCCGTTGCCCGGTTGCAGGACGTTCCCGCCGTCGATGATCTCCCGCTTCTTCCAGGTGCCGACCAAGTCGCCTTTGTCCGCCGGCGGGGCGACTGGCCTGGCCGGATTGCTCTCCTTCACCCGCTTCAGGACGCAAACGCTGGTGAGCACCCCCGGCCCCTTCAGGGCCGTCGGCCGGGCACCGTCGGCCAGGCCGAAGCAGAGCCGCAGGGTGTCGCCGGCCAACTCGTACACCCCGAGGGTGGCCTTGCCCTGGCCTGGCGGATTGTCCCCGTGGATGTCGATGGCCTTCGGGGCCGCGGCCGGGTCGAGGGTGAACCTGCTCTCCCGCTTCTCCCCTTTCACCTTGCCAGTACTCCGGACAATCCCGTCCCTTGTGAACGTCATCGAACCCTCGGTCTGTTCCGGCGGCAGAAGGACCGGGCGACCATCGACCTCGAACCCTGCAATCTTCCAGGTGCCGGCGATGGCGTCGAGGTCGTTCACGGGCGGGTTGACCGGCTTCGGCGGCGGTGCCGGTTCTTGCCATGGCTCCACCTTCGGCGGCTCGGCCGGCCGCGCCCCCGGGAGCCGCTTCTGATCTTCCCAGTTCCCCTGCGGCTTGTCCTTCAGGAGGGGTTCGGACGCAGAGGATGCGAACGTCGCCTGGGCGACCGGCCCGCCGGCGAGCAGCGCCACCGCGACGGCCGCCACCCCGCCGAGCACCAGGAAGGCCAACGCTCCACCGCCGATCAGCAACAGGGGCAGGCCCGAGCCGGTGCCCTTCTTCGCCGGGCGGTCGTCCTCGTCGTCGTACTTCCGCCGGGTGCGAGTTGGGGGGCGGTCGTCCTCGTCGTCGCGGCGGCGAGAACCGCCCTCGCTCGACCTCGGCACGGTTGCTCGCCGTGGGCCGACCGGCTTCCGTTCGGCCGGCTTCGCCTTAAGCCCCTCGGGGATGAACGGGTGCTCGCAGCCGGGGCAAATGAGCTGGTCCGACTCGACCGGGGCCGGCTGATGGGTGTAACAAATCGGGCAACGGGCGGTCGGCGTACTCATTTCACGACCCGGCGTCAGGGGGCGGGTGAACGCTCGGGAAATGGTAACTCGACCATTCGGAATGTCAGCGGGAAAAGTGGGTGGAACGGCCGTTTCGGCCGAGCGTCTCGAGAACTGTGCGTGCGGGGGTGGTCGATCCCGACCGGGCGACGAGGGCACATTGCAGGGTCGGAAATCCGCTCCGGCTGGCACCTAAGTGGCACCTAAGTGCCCGGAAAGGGCGGAAAAGGCGGAACGTGTATAACAGCAAGAACCCCTGGTTTCCCAGGGGTTCTTGAGTTGCGGCGGTAGGATTTGAACCTACGACCTCCAGGTTATGAGCCTGGCGCTCGCTCGCCCCGCTCAACTCGGTCTAGCCCACGAATCCCAGGTACTTTGCACCTGCCTTTTCCACCCCTCATTCTGTGGGGCAGTGAATCGGGGCAGCGAATTCGGCATCGCCGGAGGGCCACACATGGCTCGGCGGTCCGAAGGGGCTTGGTATCGCGGGGGAAAGAACGTGTGGTGTGCAACGGTCAACGGGAAAACGGTCTCACTCGGGGTGAAGGGTGAACAGAACGGGGCGGCGGCTCAGGAAGCCTGGCACCGCCTGATGGCCAATTTGCCAGCAATGGGCCACCCGATCACTCTCGTCATCAATCCGGGCACGGTCGCTGCCGCCCCCGCACCCGCCGCCACTGTCGCGGAAGTGGTGGATGCGTTCTTGGCGGACATCACCATCCGGGTGAAGGCGAACACCCTCGCCACCTACACCGGCCTGCTCATCCCGTTCAAAGAGCAGTTCGGTATCACCCCCGCCGTCGGCATCACCCCCACGGCGGTCATCCGGTACAGCCAGCGGGACGGATGGGGGTCGAGCCACCGGCACAACCTCATCGGTGCCATCAGCACGGCCTACAAGTGGGCGGAGGCGAGCGGCCTCATCCCGACCAACCCGGTGAAGGCGGTCAAACGCCCTCCCAAACAGAGCCGGGGGACCAAAGCGGTGATCGACGACGCCACCCACGAGAAGTTGCTGGCGACCGCGCCCCCCCCCCTCCGCCTCCTGCTCACCCTGCTGTACGAGTCCGGTGCCCGCCCGTCGGAACTCGCCCGCCTCACCGCCGCCGATCTCGACCTGAACACCAGCGTCGCCATGCTGCGGGACCACAAGACGGCGGGGGCATCGGGTCGGCCGCGGTTGATCATGCTGACACCGACCGCGAAGGGCGCGTTCGCTGCCCTTGTCCGTGAACATCCGACCGGCGTGCTGCTCCGGAACGCCCGAGGTGGGGCGTGGACGAAGGACGGCATTGGGCTGGCCGTCCGCCGGGCTTGTCGTCGCGCCGGCGTGTCCGCCACCGCATACGGATACCGGCACACCTACGCCACCGCGGCTCTGGCGAAGGGGGTTCCCGACGCCACCGTGGCGGCGCTTCTCGGTCACTCCTCGACCGCCATGCTGCACAAGCACTACTCCCACCTGACGAGTCAGGCGGCGGTTCTCCGCTCGGCGGCAGCCCAAGTGCGACCCACTCAGGGCGGGGCGGATGTGGCTCACCCCTCAACCTCTTCTTGAAGAGAGAAATGATACTGCACGGGTGTGCCGGGGACGGCACACCTCCTGTGTCACCCGCGACACAGGTGAACTCGATCCCTTTGAATCGGACGAGGTGAAGCATGATCCCGATTGACCCCTTTCAACCCCGTCAGCGAGTCCCCTGGTCTCGAATCTGCCCCCGATGTAAGGCACGATCCGTGGGAGTACGGACCGCACCGCCCCACCTCCGATTCTGGTTCTGTGATGCCGGTGGGTGTAATTGGGCGTGCTGGCGACCGCCGGCCGAGCAGAGTTGTTCCGCGTGTGGGCAGGTGATGATGTGGTCACATTCGAGATTGTCCATCGGGTGCATCGCCTGTGGGCACCGCATCCGAGTTTCGCTAATTTCGCCACACTAACCGCCGCCGGGAGTCGGAGTGCTCTCGGTTCACGCCAGTGATGAAGCGGGTTTGTACGACCTTCCTTGACACCAGCGTGCCGTTCGACGCCCCGAAGGGCGGCAAGATCGCGGTGAAGGTGATCAACCACTTCGGCGACGACGTGCTGAAGGTTTACCCCATCGAAGGGTAATTCGGACAGAATTACCTGTTTTTTCCGCGTCCCCGAACGAATACTTCTTCCGGGTTGCGTGTGACCGGCCAGTCGCACACTTCACGGGCGGTCGGGGCAGTGTCGTAGTCCCACCGTTCTCGACCGCCCGACCCGATCACGGGACTACACACCATGTCTGACACAATTCCCGCCCGGGAAGAGTGCTTCACGTTCGGTCAACTCTTGTGGTACTTCATGGACTCCAAACACAGAGTCCACGACCACATCCAGAGGCAGTACGACGAAGTCCGCCGGTTCTTCGAGGCCATTCAAAGCTGGGGAGGGGTGGACTTGGGCGACGAGAGGGACGAGCCAGGGAGGAGTCTGAAGACGATGAAACAATTCCAGTGCGAAGTGGCGAAGCTCGCCCGGGTACCGTTTTCAGTAGTCGAAGCCCTTCCACTCACAGCATTTGTGAAGACCACGGACCTCGCTGAACAGCCTACCCCCCCGCTGAAAGAGAGGGCGACAACGAATACCGTGGGGCAGGAGGCTGAAAAACAGAGGACTTCTACGACTCCCCTAGCTGACGGATCGGATGCGGATGCGTCTGCCGAACTTCTCGGTGTTGCCGCGACACTTGGCCTGAAAGGTATTGAACTGCAAGTCGTCCAGCGAATTGTTGCTGGAAGGGGGTCAGTGCCGATAGTGGATTTGGCAACACTTTGCAAGTGGGAGAACCAGGATGACAACTGGAACAGCACCCGAAAGAGGCTAAACAACAAGCTCCGCTCGAAGGGTTGGGAACTCTACCGACACGACAACCAAGCGAAGGTGAAGAGACTCGCACAGCCGAAATCAACGACAGCGAAGAAAACGACCGCACCCAAATCCAGCAAAGCAGGGGGTCGAAAGTAGGTCGAAAAGACCGCTTCACGACCGCGATTCAACCCCCTCCTCTCTGCCATTATTCCCCCGTGGACCTGACACCACGGGAGGACTCATGGCACGCCAGCCTTACGACCCACTGCACTTCGTTCCGTCCCCGGAAGTGGTCCGGGAGAAGCTGCACGAGACGATGACACTCGCCGAACGGCTCCGCCTTCTGCTCGAACTGGCTGAGCGGATGCGGCTCCCTTTGGCCATCGCATCCACCACAGTGAGTACCACCCAAGACGGGGGAGTGGCCGATGACTGTCGCGCCTCACCGCCGTCGCACGACGGTTGCTAAGGTCTGCGGTTGGCTGGCTAATCAGGGCATCGAGCTGATCCTCGGCCCCTTCTTCTCACAACCACCCTCCAAAGAGTGACACAATGTACACCGAAGACCCGCAGAAACTTCTCGCCGATCAATTCGAAGGCGAGCACCGCAAGACCGACGCTCTCGGTCGGTTCGAAGACCACCGCAAACAACTGTTGCTCGTCGGCCGGCGGGCGCTCATCACACATGCCCTCCAACACGGCACGGCGACCGCTGACGACGTGCGTGACGTTGTGCCCGTACCGCCTGGCGTCAATCCGAAGGCTTATGGGGCGGTGCCGAGGGCGCTGGCCAAGCTGGGCATCATCGAGGCGTGCGGCTTCAGGCGGACCGCCCGCGCTGCGGGGCACGCTCGTCCCGTGATGCTCTGGCGCATCATGGACACCAGCGCCGCGATGCGATGGCTCGCCGATCACCCCGACCCGTTCTGTGACGTCAAGAGCCAAGCAACCACCCCTGTCGAACCCGTGGCCTGAGTGGTCACGATCGAGTGTTTCCGCTTCTTTCACACCCCTTTTCGCCGGGTCATCCCGGCAAAGGCGCGACGATGGCCGAGACAGACTTCATCACCAACGCCCCGGACCCGTTCGACCTGTCCAGGCTGCGGCTGCCGGACGACGACGAGAACGACCTCGGCGTCCAAGAGCTGCTGGTCAGCGTCCCGTACCGCAAGCCGTCGAAGGAGCAGTTCTTCCGCGTTCATCCGGACCAAGCCTACCGCTGTACCGCCGGCCTGGTCGAGTTGAAGGAGAGCGACGGCGAAGCGTACTGGGTGGACAAGGACCTGTGGCCGCAGCTCGTGGACGAACCGACCTTCGGTAAGCGGCTGGTCGTGACGACGGTGAACGAGCCGGGGCTGGTCTTCCTGTGGGGGTTGCGGCTGCCCGGACCCGACGGCAAGGTGCCGGACTGGGTGAGCATCCCGCTCGAAGCCGCGAAATCGGCCGAGAAAGCGTGGACGAAGCTGTACTGGGATCAGGGGCAGAAAAAGCACCGCATCAGGGTGGCGAAGGGAATCCCGACCGAACCGGCGTGGCCGAGCCAGCCGCTCAACGAACTGGTGCGGCTGGCGTTCAAGGACCGGGTGATCACCACCCTCGACCACCCGGTTCTCGCCCGCCTGCGGGGGGACATGTGACATGACCCCGCACCTCCCGTTCCGAGAAATCTGGCTCATCGACTTCGAGTTCCGGGCGCCCGACGGCGACCGGCCGGAGCCGCTGTGTCTGGTCGCTCGGGAGGTGCGATCCGGGCGGACGGAGCGGGTGTGGCTGACCGACAGCCCGCCCGCCGTCCCGCCGTTCTCGGTCGATTCGGATTCGCTGATCGTTGCCTACTATGCCTCGGCGGAGATCGGCTGTTTCCTATCGTTGGGCTGGCCCGTGCCGGCACGGGTTCTCGACCTGTTCGCCGAATTCCGTGTGCTGACCAACGGCATCACTCTCCCACACGGACAAAGCTTGCTCGGCGCGCTGTTGCACTACGGTCTTGATGCCATCGACGCCGGCGAGAAGGAGCGGTGGCGGGAACTGGCGATGCGGGGCGGGCCTTTCACCGCCGACGAGCAGACCGGCCTACTGGAGTATTGTGAATCGGACGTGACCTCGCTGGCGCGGTTGCTGCCGGTCATGGCCCCACGGCTCGACCTGCCGCGGGCGCTTTTCCGTGGTCGGTACATGGTGGCAGCGGCGCGTATGGAGTGGGTGGGCGTGCCTGTCGATACCGAGAAGTTGACGGCGCTGCGGACCAATTGGAATCCTGTGAAGTCGCGGCTTGTGGTCGAGGTGAACAAGGCGTGCGGCGTCTTCGTTCCGGCCGGCCACCCGCTCGACCGCAGTACCCGCTTTGGGTCGGCCGTCCGTGAGGTGGCCGGCGAACTGGGCCTGGATCCCTACCTGTTGGCCGACGCCACCATCGAACAGCACAGGATCGAGACGGAAGCGGTAGGCGGGCAGGCGGAGGCGATCCGTGCCGCCCGCCGAGCAACTGGCTTGACCGTCGGGAAAATCAACCGGCTGGCCGGTGCGGGAAAAGACCACCTGGATGTTCGGGGGTTGGATGCCAGTGCCCGCCAGTTGGCGGGGGAGTGGCCAGATCTAGGAATCGGCGTCGGCTACGACCGGGACGGGGTGGATGAGGACTACGCCCCACGCCTGTGGGACGTGCTTTCCCAACCCGACCCCGTCATCCTGGCCAAGCACGACCCTGTCCTCATCCGTCGGGCCGCGGACTGCATCCGCCCTCATGATCGGTATGAGGGCAGTGGCCCGATGCGTTTCTCATCAGAACGATTCGCGGAATTCATTTCTCGTGAACGGATACCGTGGCCTCGACTGCCCAGTGGCCGGCTGTCATTGGATGACGACACGTTCTCCGAGATGGCGAAGTTGTACCCGGTCCAGATCGGGCCGATCCGAGAAGTCAGGTACACCCTGGGGCAGATGCGGCTCAACGACCTGGCCGTCGGGGCGGACGGCCGGAACCGCACCCTGCTTTCCGTCTTCCGCTCCAAGACCGGCCGGAACCAGCCTTCGAACAGCAAGTTCGTGTTCGGGCCGTCGTGCTGGCTGCGATCCCTCATCCGCCCGGAGTCGGGCCGGGCGCTCGCCTACGTCGATTGGTCGCAACAGGAACTCGGCATCGCGGCGGCGTTGTCCCGCGACCAACAGATGATGGAGGCGTATCGGAGCGGCGACTTCTACCTGACCTTCGCCAAGATGGCGGGTGCGGTGCCGCCCGACGCGACGAAGAAGAGCCATCCGACCGAACGGGAGCAGTACAAGACCGTGGCGCTCGGCGTCATGTTCGGGCTGTCGGCCGATGGGATTGCTCGCAAACTCGGTGTGCCACGATTTCAAGCTTCCGAGTTACTGGCCGCCCACCAGCGGACTTTCCGCAGATTCTGGGAGTGGTCCGACGGGGTCGAGGAGCGGGCTGTGCTCACCGGGAAGTTGCGGACAACGTTCGGGTGGTCGCTCACCGTGGGGAAGGAGATCAACCCACGTTCCGTCCGCAACTTCCCCATGCAGGCGAACGGGGCGGAGATGATGAGGATTGCGGCCTGCTTGGCCACCGAACGGGGGATCCAAGTCTGCTGCCCGGTTCACGACGCATTCTTGATCGAGGCGAGCGCGGAGACGATTGACGCTGAGGCCGAACGGATGCAAGCGGCGATGCGGGAAGCGTCCGAGTTCGTCCTCCCAGGATTCCCGCTCGGCACGGATCTGAAGATCGTCCGCTACCCCGAGCGGTATTCGGACAAGCGGGGCGAGGGGATGTGGGCGGCAGTCACCGGCGTTCTGGCCGAGTTGGCCGCCGAGCAGGTGTGCCCCTGGTGACGCACCTCCCGCGCCGCCGGAGGCACACCCGCTCTGTCTACTTTCTTGTGTCTTGTACTTCCGGAAGTATGGGAGGCGACGTGGACCCGTTCGAGATCAACCGGCTGACGCCGGCACCGGAGAGCATACCGACCGGGCAAGAGCACTTGCCACCCCGTCACGGACCGGGGGGGAAGTTCCTCAAGGGGCCGATCCCCTGGGACTGGCTGCTCGCTGCCAGCGCCCTGCCCGGCAAGGCGCTGGCCGTCGGGTTGGTGATCTGGCGTGAGGCCGGGTGCAGGAACGCCCGAACGGTTCCGGTGAACCTGTCACACATGGCAATACCTCGGCGGACGGCACAGCGGGGGTTGCAATCGCTCCTGACCGCTGGCCTGGTCTCGGTGCAGCACCGCGACGGCCGCCCGACACTGGTGACGTTGCTCAACAAACCTCCCAACGGAGACGAGACTGAAACAAGTGTTCATCCCCCCGTAGTCAGGACTTGCGGGGGTGAAACCTGAGATTCAACCGTTCCAGCACGGATTCCTACGGCACCCACGATCAACTCAAGGAGACCTGGATGACAGCCTGAACATTCTGTCGCCGTTGTGGCGACGGAGAAAGAGGTGAAACACAGATGAACGTGATCGCGCGGAAACTCGGTGGCCACGATGTCGGCCAGCGGCAGACAGACGGGTATTTCAACGCGACGGCGATGTGTCAGGCGGCGGGCAAGATGTGGGGGCATTACTGGGAGAACTCGTCCACCAAGGAGTTCATGGCTGAACTCTCGGCAACTATCGGGATCCCGATAGTTGGCCTCGTGGAGAGTCGGGTGGGGCGGTACGGCGGGACGTGGGTTCACCCGCGGGTGGCGAACCACCTCGCCCAGTGGTGTTCGCCGCGGTTCGCGGTGCTGGTGTCCGGGTGGGTAGACGAAATCCTCCACACCGGCCGGGTGGAGGTGATACCGGCCGAGCCGTTTCATCATCCCTTCGGTGCGTACACGGCTCGGGTGGTCGCGGCGAGCAGTACCCATTCCCGCGTCCCCAACGGCTACTGGACGGTCTTCCACGAGTCCGTCAGACTGCTGCTGGTTGTCGAACCAGCGCTCCACGCCGCCGGCCTGACGCCGGACGCCGACGACCTGTTGGATGGGTCGGTGGGAGTACAGTGGTCGAAGCACCGCAAGGATAAGCCCTGGGCGGTCGAGACGACGACGTACCAGTACACCTTCCCTACCGGCAACCGTGCCGGTGTGACGGTGCGGCCGCGGGCTTACCAGTGGTCAGAGTACCCGCTCTTCACCAACTGGCTCTACGCCGGTTACGTCCGCGAACACCTCCCGCAATACCTGCGGAACAAATACTCCGAGAGCGAGGTTCGGCGGGCGCTGCCCCATCTGGCCCGGCACCTGCCGCCCGCGTTACTCCCAGCCGGATGACCGCCGCTCGCCTCACCCGTGCCGTCACGGGTGAGGCCGAGGTGCCGAACGGCAGGAATATCTCGTAGGACGAGTGGAGACCGCCAAGTCACTGGTGCCGGTGTCGGGTTCGGTTCGACCGATTGCCACCGAGTGCAAACCCACTTCGCCCCACTCAACCGGGAGTGAGAATTTCCATATCGTTTTGGGGGGTGTTGGAGGCTGTGGTCACGGGCCGGCCCGAACTTCGGGCAACGAACGGCCCGATGCGATGGAGTGCCCGCCGATGGCCAAGAACGCCGTTGTCTGTGCCGGGTTGAAACTGTGCGAACCGCTCATCTGCGTCGGCTTGAAAGCGGTGCTGCGAATCCCTGATGGGGTGGTGGATGCCGGCATGAAGTGGTTGAAAGGTCGCTTCACCGACCACTCCCTCGTCCTCACCAAAGCCGTGACCACCGCCCATGACCGGGCGTGGCAAGCGGTCGCCCTGGCGCTCGCCCCTGACACCATCTTCTCCCACATCGCCAACCTGTTCCGTGACGGTGATCTGAAGGCGGTGCAGAAGCAAATCCGGGAGTTCGTCGCCACCGCCGACACCGGCCTCGACGGGGCTGCCGCCGGGTTGCGAACGAAAGCCTGCGACGAGTTGCTGCGGTTGAAAGGCGGCGGACGGTTCGGCATCGACGGGGCCGATCTCACCTCCCTCGACCTCACCCGGTTCGCCAGCGCCGCGAAGGTGGCCGACGACGCCCACCGCGCCATCCAGCACATCGCCGCCGACCTGACGGCCGACGCCCCGCACCTCGCCCAAGTGCTCACCCTCACTCCGCAGGGCGGCGGAACACCACTGCTCGCCGCCGCGTTCGCCTACTTCCTCCGCCGGCAGATCGCCACCGACGCCGAACTCGCCCGCGACCTCACCTTCGACCAACTCCGACTGCTCACCCTCAAGCAGCAGGCCGGGTTCGACAACTTGGAACAGGTGATCGGGTCGAAAAGCGGTGAACTGCTCGAAGTGCTGGGCGGGTGGTTCGCTACCACCGGGGCCGACCTGGACGACATCAAGGCGAAGCTGGAGCAACTGCTCGAACAGCATCAGGTGTCGAAGAAGGCGGAATCCCCGCTGCGGGTGTCCGTCACCAGCGAGGCCGAGTTGCAACGGTTGAAGAAACTCCGCGACCGACTGCGGGGACAGCCCGTCGAACTGGTGGATGCCGAGTTGCAATCCCTGCTCGGCGACGGTCTGGCCGCGGCCGGCCAGTATGCCGACGCTGAGAAAGCTCACGGTGCGGCCGTCATCGCCGCTCACGCCGTGGCGGACGCCACCGCCGAAGCGGATGCCGCGTACAAGCAGTTCAAGGATGCCTGCGAGTTGGGCCAGTGGGATGCCGCACTCACTGCTTTGCGGCGTGCCGTTGCCCTGGACGAACGCCGCTTCCGCCCGGTGCCGAAGCACTACGCCATCGACGCCATCCTGGGCATGGGGTCGTTCGGGGTGGTGTTCAAGTGCCGTGACTTGGCCGAGCGGGGCGAAGAGGGTGAGCATGTGACGGTGGCGGTCAAAACGTTCCGCGCCGCCGACCTCGACCGGCCTTTGGACGAGGTGTTCGCCGAGGCGAGCGTGCTGAAGAGGTTGGGGCACGACAACATCGTTGCCATCCACGAGCGTGGGTTCGCCGACCCCGAGAACCAGCAGCGGCCGTTCCTGGCAATGGAGTTCGTGCCGGGAGTGACACTGGAACACTACCTCAACACCCACGGCACGATGACGGTTGCTGACTTTGCCGCCGTCTTCCACCAGATCGCCGCCGCCCTGCACGCCGCCCACTCCGGTCGAAGGCCAATCATCCACCGTGACCTGAAGCCGGCGAACGTGATGGTTTGGAAGTCGTCCTTCCGCTTTTTGGCCGACTGTTGGGGGTGGAGGGGGCTTGCGGAATCGTACTTCGGATCACCCCTTCCACTCCACGGGTGGGGTGGTGACAGCATGATGGGCTTCCATCTGGGCTTCCTCGCCGGGTTGCATGACCAGGAGGAACTTGCCAGACATCTGCTCGACCAAATCCGAGACAACCCGGCAGTCTGTGCAGAAGTAACGAGGGAATTGAACGCGCTACGTCCGCCACACCTTCAGGTGCAAAGGAACGGCGATCAGCCCCCCTACGACACCCAAACGCAGGAAGAGGCGATTGAAGCCGGGGCCAGCCTCGCAGTTTCCAAACTCCCCCCACCCGATGATGACTCTTGGGGCGTCAAGGTGATCGACTTCGGGCTGGCGGTGCGAAGTGCAACCCGAACAGCCAGCTTGAGAACTCCCTCAGTGTTCCGATCCTCACGGGAGTTGTGCGTTGCCGGCACCGTGAAGTACGCCGCACCGGAGCAACTCGGGGAGCGGCCGTACCCGGTCGGCCCGCACTCCGACGTGTTCGCGTTCGGTAAGACGGCGCTCGAGGCCCTACTCGGCACGACCCAGCCGACCCCGAAGCACTGGAAGAAACTGCCCGATTGGCTCGCCGAGATGCTCGGCCGCTGCGTGGACGAGGACTACCTCACCGACAACCCCGACGAGGGGCGGTTCCACAACTTCGAGCCAATCCTCGAAATCCTGACCAACCCTCCGCCCGCCACACCACCGACCCCACTCGTTCCACCGCCCCTTCACACCAACCCGCCCATCCAACCATTCACCGACGCAGATCTTGCTTCATTAGGGGCACTCGGAGATGCATTCGCCGCGGAGGGAAGGGCATCAGCGACCAACCCGACGAAACACCGCACCGCCTGCCCGCTGTGTCGGGCCAGGTTCAAGTTCCCGCCGAAGCGGGGTGGGGAGAGGGTGAAATGCCCGCAATGCGGGATGTGGCTGATCTTGCCGACCCAGGACGGTGGGACGGCCATCATCTCGCCCTCGCCTGCCCCCGAGGCAGTGAAGCAAGCACGCAAGGCCGGCGACAAGCTCTTCCTGCCCCTGCCGGGCGGACTGTGGATGGCGTTCGCCTGGTGCCCGCCGGGGACGTTCCTGATGGGCAGTCCGGCGTCGGAGGAGGACCACCAGGACGAAGAGCTACAGCACGAGGTGCGGCTGACGAAAGGGTTCTACGCCGGCGTGCATCCGGTGACGCGGGGCGAGTTCGCCCGGTTCGTGGCGCAAACCAACTACAAGACCGAAGCGGAGACGCGCGGCGGTGGGTACAAGTGGACGGGGAGCGAGTGGAAGTTGGACGCTTCCACCAACTGGCGGAATCCGGGCTACACCCAAGCCGATGACCACCCGGTGACAGTGGTGAGTTGGGACGACGCGGTGGCGTTCTGCAAGTGGATGGCCGACGAGTCGAAACAGAAGGTACGCCTCCCGACGGAAGCCGAGTGGGAGTACGCCTGCCGCGGCGGGACGACCACGCCGTTCTATTGGGGGGGCGAGTTAGACGGAACCCAGGCGAACTGCGACGGCGAGCTCCCGTATGGCACCTCCACGGAGGGACCGAACCTGGACGAGACCTCGCCGGTGGGCAACTACGCGAACAGGTTCCCGCACCCGTGGGGGCTGACGGACGTACATGGCAACGTGTGGGAGTGGTGTTCCGACTGGTCCGACAAAGGGTTCTACGCCCGCTCGCCGAAGGACGACCCGGAGTGCCGGGATAGTGAACAAAAGAGTCGTATCCTGCGTGGTGGCTCCTGGCTCTACCACGCCTCGGTATGCCGCGCCGCCTACCGCAACCGGCGCGGGCCTGCGGACTGCGACAGCGACGACGGTTTTCGGGTCGTGTTCTGCCTGGACGAGATCCCTGCTGCTGCACCGCCCACACCCCCACCGGTCTCGAACGCCATGCCGGTGGCCACCGCACCTCCCACACCGCCAAGTCCTGATACCAATCCCACTGATCGGGCAGTGAGTCGTTCAGCCACTCCGACAGCAACGGCTGTTCGTAACGCCGGCGACAAGTTCTACCTACCCCTACCGGGCGGGCTGAAGATGGCGTTCGCGTGGTGCCCGCCGGGAACCTTCCTCATGGGCAGCCCGGAGTGGGAAGAGGGGCGGAACGACGACGAACAACAACACGAGGTGCGGCTGACGAAGGGGTTCTACGCCGGGGTGCATCCGGTCACACAAACCGAGTGGGTAGCGGTGATGAACACCGACCCGAGCCACTTCAAGGGGGCGAACCTGCCGGTGGAAAAGGTGAGTTGGGACGACGCTCAGGCGTTTTGCCAGAAGGTCCACGAACTCACAGGTAAGGGGGTGCGACTGCCGACGGAAGCGGCGTGGGAGTATGCCTGCCGCGGGGGGACGACGACGCCGTTCTACTGGGGCAGGGAACTGAACGGCACCCAGGCCAATTGTCAGGGCAACTACCCCTACGGCACGAGTGCGAAGGGGCCGTACCTGAAGGCCACTTCGCCCGTGGGCAGCTTCGCCAAGAAGTTCCCCCACCCGTGGGGGTTGACGGACCTTCATGCCAACGTCTCGGAGTGGTGCGTCGACTGGTACGACGAGGGGTACTACGCCCGCTCGCCGAAGGGCGACCCGGAGTGTCGGGATGGGGAACAGAAATTCCGCATAATCCGTGGAGGCTCCTGGGACGACATCGCCTGGTTCTGCCGTGCCGCCTTCCGACGCTTCGGGGACTTACCGAGCCGCCGCAGGAACGATTTGGGTTTTCGGGTCGTGTTTTGCCTGGATTGACCCCCCCCCCGTTGCTTCCCGCTCTGCGTCCACTCCGTGTCACCAAACAATTTTAATCGGGGAACAACCCGTGCCGGCACGGGTTGCCCACTCCCGTTCCGGGCAGTGGGGCAG
>JANNQE010001026.1:0-2339 GCA_031441625.1 Planctomycetia bacterium | reverse complement strand
CGCCTGCGGCTCGCGGCTACGTGGAACACACCGAGGACTCATCATGCGACGGATCGCGGCCGTGCTGGTGCTGCTTCTAACTGCGACGGCGGCACGAGCGGGGATCGAGGATTATTGGAAGCTGGATGCCATCACCCACGGTGTCAGTTGCTGTGCCGTCGTGCTGTGTTTCGGAATCGTAGCGCTGAACATCGTCTTCGCGGTTTACGCTCGACGGCAAGCCCGTCGCCCGACCCCACCCGTAGAGGACGAGTGATGCGAACACTCCTCCCGCTGCTCGTGCTGCTGCTGACGGCAACTGCGGCTCAGGCGGGCATTCCCGGCATGAGCAAGGAGGAAGAAATCCGGCTGTCATGTTCGATTTGCATGGGCCTCGTGTTCGCCGTCGCACTGATTTGCTCCCTCGGCGTCCTCGTCTTCCGTTGGATTTCTCGTCGCAACGACAGGTCTGCCGGCCCTACACGAACAACTCCGCCACCGGGCACGTGAAGCCGGGGATCACGTCTTCGCCGCTCAGCGTGCCGGTCTCGTCCAGTTCGGCACAGGTGCGATCCAACCGGCGGACCAGCACGGTCTTCGTGGCCGGATCGATGACCCAGATCAATTTCACTCCGGCCTGTTTGTAGTCCCACACCTTCCGCGAGACTTCCTCATAGCCGTCGTTCGGGGAAACCACCTCAACGGCCAAGTCCGGGGCGATGACGAAATCACCCCGTGGGCTTCGTCCGTCTGGCAGTCGGCCCTCGGCCACGAACGACACGTCCGGCTTCCGCAGCAACCGCGGCGCGTGCGGGAAGCAGTTGCGATAGCCGGTCGTGCCGCCATACACGCGGCCGAGGGTGTGGGCGAGGGCGAATGTTCGCATTCGGCTCCCGAGCGCTAGAGCGATCTCATCGGATTCCGCTCCCATGTGCTTCTCCACTGCGTTCCCGCCGACGAACTCGTACAGTTCGCCGTCCACGATGTCGTCCAGGTCTTCAGGTCGGGTGATTTCTCGGTCCACGCGCACGATCATGCTTCCGCCTCCAGGCTGTTTGAAGTGTACCACCATTCCCACTCTGTTTCGAGGCTTCCCATGCTGGCTCCCATCACCATCCGCTACCCGTTCCGGGCCGTGCGTCGCAGCCTCGCCACGGCCGAAGTGTGCGACCTGTTCGGCGTCGGTGAGGCCGAGCCGCCGCACGTCATCGCCGACAACCTTTCGCTCGACATCCGCCCCGGCAAGGTGGTGCTGTTCACCGGGCCGAGCGGGTCGGGCAAGTCGAGTCTGATGCGGGCGGCGGGTGAACAGTTGCACGCCGTCGATGCGATGGCACTGACCTTGCCCGACGTGCCGCTGGTGGACGCACTGCCCGGTTCGCTCGAACAACGCCTGGGGTTGCTCGCCGCGTGTGGCCTCGGCGAAGCCCGGCTGATGCTCCGCACGCCGAATGAACTGAGCGACGGGCAGCGGTATCGCTTCCGGGTGGCGTTCGCGTTGGCGAGCGGTGCGGGGTTCATCCTGCTCGACGAGTTCGCGGCCGTGCTGGATCGGACGCTGGCGAAGGTGCTGGCGTTCAACGTGCGGAAGCTGGCCGACCGCACCGGCGTGGGCGTGCTGTGTGCCACCACCCACGACGACCTGATTGAAGACCTGAACCCGGACGTGTTCGTGCGGTGTCACGGCGACGGCGTGATTGATGTGACCAGGGAGCCGGCAAAAAAAAACGCGCGATCAGCTTCGCCGACCACCTCTGGCTGTCCGACGGCACCGCGGCCGACTGGCCGCACTTCGCTCGGTGGCATTACCGCTCGCACCACCTCGGGTGCGTCCGCCGCGTGACACTGCTGTGGCACGGCGACGAACCGATTGGCATTTGCGTGTTCGCCTCGCCCGCCGCGTCGCTCACCCTTCGCACTCGGTACTTCAAGCTGACGAACCCCCGGAGCGAGATCGGCATGCGCGGGCTGAACGCCAACCTGTGGCTGCTGCAACGGGTGGTGCTGCACCCGACGTACCGGGGGGCGGGGATCGCCGCCGCGTTCGTGCGGCGGGCGTGCGAGCTGTGCCCGGTGGACTGGATCGAAACGCTGACCGCGATGGGGCGGGTGAACCCGTTCTTCGAGCGGGCCGGCTTCGTGCGAGTTGGCACCATTCGGAAGCGTGATGGCAGTGGCGGAGCATACATCCGACGCGGCAAACCGGAGCCAGTGACGCAGGGTGCCGTTGCCCCGATCCCAGAGTTTACGCTGCAATTGCAGGTGTTTTGGTTTCTCGCGGTCGGTAACTCACCTCTTTCGGGAGTGGCTGAGCGTGTAGGTACGCTGCACACGCTCGCACCCAAACTTTGCTGAGGACC
>JANNQE010001025.1:0-6839 GCA_031441625.1 Planctomycetia bacterium | reverse complement strand
AACCGGCGCTCGGCGAGCGCCGGCCACCCTAACCCCCCGGCCTCGCCCCCATCGCCATCTGCTCGCTGATCTCGGCGACGAGTGACGGCAACTGGTCGATGGTGCGGATGGCCGCATCACACCGGGCGTCCTCGTACCGGCTCAACACCGCTTCGCGCCGCCGTTCCTTCTCCGTCGCACTCAGCGCCGCGAAGTCCGCCTCGCTCAGCCCCATTTCGTTGCTGCTGTCCACCACGCCCACGCTCCACACGCCGGCGTTGTGCCCGTCTTCGATGTCGATGACCGTGTCGCCCACCTTCACCACCGCCGCCGGCGGGTACACGCCGGTCGCCTCCATCGCCCGGAAGATCATCCACGGGGCGGGGCGGCCGGCCGGCACGTCGTCGGCACAGATGGTGAAGTCGGGCACGAACCCCTGTTCGCGGGCGGCGGCGTACACCACCTCCGCCGCCTCGCGGAAGTAGCCCGTGCTGGCGGCCACTTTGATCCCCCGCGCCCGCAACTCGGCCACGCACTCGACCACGCCGGAGATGAGCGCCGAGTGCCGCTTCGCCGCGGACACCTGCATGGGCGTCACGACGCGGTAGAGGTTCTCCACGTCGGCCTCGGTCCACTCGCGGTGGTGCCGCACTTTCCACCGCCCGCCGATCTCCGGCACGCTCAGCATCGCCCGGATGTGATCCTTCTTGTGCAACCCCATCGGCCCGCGGGCCTCGGCCACCGACACCGGCACGCCGGCCTCGGCGAACGCGGCCACGAACGCACCCGACGGGGCCATGCAGCCGAAGTCGATGGTGGTGCCGGCCCAGTCGAACAGGACCATTTTGATTTCAGTCGGCGCGGACAAGGCAGGCCTCCAGGTGCGGGCGGAACGCGGCGAACGGCGGGGTCACACGGCCGACGACTTTGGCCTCGTCGTCCCGCTTGCGGAGGGCGACGGCGGCGGCGAAGTGCGGGTGCCGCTCGAAGGCGGCCAGTTCGTCGGGAGTCATCGGCCCGCCCTGCAACCGCAGGCTGACGACCGACGGCGTGGACAGGGCGTCGAAGTAGCCCGGCTCGGTCGCACACAGGTACCGCTTGGCCGCCACGTGCAACCGCACCGGCTCCGTCACGGCCGGCGCGAAGTGGCGGGCCAGGAACCGCATCCCCAACTCCTCGTGCTTGTCGTCGAGACCGCGCTCGGCGCAGTCGTCGCCGTGCCCGTGCAGCAGGTGGCCGATGTCGTGCAGCAGGGCGGCGGCGATATCGGCCGACATCGCACCGGCATCGGCCGCGAGGGTGGCCGCTTGCAGGGCGTGTTCCAGTTGCGTGACCGCCTCCCCGCCGTACTCGGCGTGCCCGCGGGTGGCGAACAGCTCGGCGATGCGGTCGGGTGTGCGGTCGGGCGTCACGGCGGAACTCCAGTTGTCGGCAACCCCGCCCGGCCCGCTACGGCCCTGGTCCGGTGCCAGCGTTCGGGCTGGGGTAGGTTACGCCGCGCGGCGACCACTTCCACCCACTCGGTCAGCGTTCCCACCCCGCGACTCAGGCCACTGGGTGGTGGGGTCGCCGACTTCCACACGCGAAGACGCCACCCGCCCGCCGTCCCTATGATTCGGGTATCTCGCACCGCACACCCCGGAGCCACCGCACATGGCCGACGTTCGTGAAACCCAACTCCTCGTCATCGGCGGCGGCCCCGGCGGCTACCCGGCCGCCCTGCACGCCGCCGACCACGGCATGAGAGTGACGCTCGTGGACGAAGACCCGAAGCTGGGCGGGGTCTGCCTGAACCGCGGGTGCATCCCGAGCAAGGCCCTGCTGCACGCGGCGAAGGTGATCCGCGAGGCGCACCACGCGGCCAGCATGGGCATCACGTTCGGCGAGCCGAAGATCGAGTTGGACAAGCTGCGGGCGTTCGTGCAACAGAAGGTGGTGGGCAAGCTGACCGCCGGCATCGCCAGTCTGGTGAAGGGCCGCAACGCCGAGTACGTCCGCGGGCATGCCGAGTTCATCGACGCCAACACGGTGAAAGTGACGGGCGACACTCCCACCACCATCCGCTTCGAGAAGTGCATCATCGCCACAGGCGGCGTGCCGGCCATGCCCCGCACCTTCGCCATCGGCGACGACCGGGTGATGGACAGCACCGCCGCGCTACTGATGCCCGACATCCCGAAGACGCTGCTGGTGGTCGGCGGCGGGTACATCGGGCTGGAGATTGGCAGCGTGTACGCCGCGCTCGGCACGAGGGTGAGCGTGGTGGAGGCGCTCGACGGCATCCTCACGTTCGCCGACCGCGACCTCGTGGCCGTGCTGGAAAAGAGGCTGAAGGCCGAGTTCGAGAACATCTATGTGAACACGAAGGTGGCGGCGCTGAAGGCCACCCCCGCCGGCATCGTGGCCGTGCTGGAAGGGAAGGACGTGCCGGGCGAGATCACGTTTGATCGCGTGCTGGTGAGCATCGGCCGGCGGCCGAACACTGCCGGCCTGGGGTTCGAGAAGGCCGGGCTGAAGCTGGACGACCGCGGGTTCATCCCCGTGGACGCCCAGCGGCGAACGGTGGTGCCGCACATCTCGGCCATCGGCGACGTGGCCGGCGAGCCGGGGTTGGCGCACAAGGCGACCGCCGAAGCGCGCGTGGCGGTCGAGGCCATCCTCGGTGAGCCGGCGGTGTGGGACCCGCGGGCGATCCCCGCCGTCATCTTCACCGACCCGGAACTCGCCTGGGCCGGGCTGACCGAGAAGGAAGCGAAGGAGCGGAACGTCCCGCACGAGGTGCTGAAGTTCCCGTGGGCGGCCTCGGGCCGGGCGGTGGCGCTCGACATCACCAACGGGCTGACCAAGATGCTGATCGACCCCGAGAGCAAGCGGGTACTCGGCGTCGGCATCGCCGGCAGCGGGGCGGGCGAGTTGATCGCCGAGAGCGTGCTGGCCATTGAGATGGGGGCGGTGGCCCGCGACATCATGGAGAGCATCCACCCGCACCCGACGCTCAGCGAGACGGTGATGGAGAGCGCCGAGTTGGCCTACGGCGGCGCGACGCACATGGCGAAGCCGAAGAAGGTGGCGAAGTGAGCGGGGTTGAGGTTTGCCGCGAGGCAACGCCGAGCGCGATCGGCGTTGCCTCGCGGCGAACCAACGTCATTCCCATCGACCGCACATGACCAAATCCACCCTCCGAGTTACTTTCGTCACCCACTACGCCGAGCTGTACGGCGCGAACCTGTCGCTGCTCGCCCTCATCGACGGGCTGCGCCCGCTCGGCGTCGAGGCCCGCGTGTTCGGCCCCGACCGCGGCGACCTGATCGACGCCCTGACCGCCCGCGGGGTGCCCGCCGCCGTGCTGCCGTTCGAGTGGTGGGTGTCGTCGCGCCGTTCACCCGAAGCGGCGGCAGGCAGGGCGTACCGCAACCTGCGGCACCTGCGGGCGATCACCCGCCAGCTCCGCGAGTGGGGGACCGACCTCGTCTACTCGAACGCCTCGGTGTTCAACATCGGGGCGATGGCTGCGGCCGATTTGGGCCTGCCCCACGTCTGGCACCTGCGGGAGTTCGGACGACAGGACTACGACCTGCTGCCTGACCTCGGCCGCAAGATGCACCGCCTCGGGTTCCTCTCCGCCGATGCGACCGTGTGCGTGTCGCACGCCGTCCGAAAGGCATTGCTCGCGGGCACCGATCGGCCGAGCGTTCACGTCGTTTACAACGGCGTCGGGTCGGAAGCGGTGTTCGATGCCCGGAAGCACGCGGCCGACCAACTCCGCACTCGCACGCAGCCGTTCACCTTCGTGCTGGTCGGCCGGTTCCGCGAGAGCAAGGGGCAGCACGTCGCCATTCGTGCCTTCGCGACCGTGGCGAAGCGGTTCCCGAACTCGCGTCTGCTGATGGTCGGTGGGGCCGGTGGCACGGGCGATCAACAGTATTTCGACGACTGCTGGGCATTGCCGGGTGAACTGGGCATCGCCGACCGCGTGGACTTCTGGGGGTACATCCGCGACCCGGAGCGGGCGTTCCTGGCGGCGGACTGCGCGCTGATGTGTTCGCGGAGCGAGGCGATGGGGCGGGTGACGGCGGAGGCGATGTCGTGCGCCCGGCCGGTCATCGGGTTCGATGCCGCCGGTACGAGCGAACTGATTTCCCACGGACAAACCGGCCTGCTCTACCGCGACGGTGAAGGTGGGTTGGCGGACGCGATGGCGCACTACCTGGCAAACCCCGCCAACGCGGTGCGACACGGCGAAGCGGGTTGGGTGGCGGCGCGACGACGGCACACCACCGAGGGGTACGCGGCACAGATTCACGCCGTCATTCGCGGGGTGGGTCGGTAGGGTGGGCCACACTCGCCGAGAGCGGCAACCGAACCGGCTCTCGGCGAGAGCCGGCCACCCTAACTGACGGTTTCCTTCGGCCGCGTCAGGATGGCACCGATGTAGAACGCGGCCACCAGCAGGAGCAGCGCTTTGATGCCCGTCACGAACGTGGCCGACTGCACCAGCGCCCCGAACAGCGAGCCGAACAGGTTGGCCCCCAGCGCCGCGTCCTTCTGCGGGGAGGCCGAGAACGACCGCGCGAAGATCAGCCCGCTGAACAGCATCGGCAGGCTGGTGAGCAGCCCGACCGCCGCCGCCTTCTGCCAGTACGGCAGGAAGCCGAACCGCGACAAATCCAGGAAGTACAGCCCGAAGCAGCTCCCCAGCAGGCCGCCGTAGATCACCCACGCCGGCAGCTTCTTGGCCAGCGGGGTGAGGGCGTTGGCCGCCAGGATCATGAGCAGCACGCCGGAGATGACCACCGCGTTCACCACCCACGTGTTGCCCAGCACCACCGACGCCTTGCTGATGTTCTGGACTTCGAGCAGCATGAACCCGGCACCCATTAGGGCGAAGTGCGTGTGGCTCTTCCCCCACCCGCGGAACGTCGCCCCCAGCTTCATCGACCGCACGCCGAACGCGAACAGCGCCAGCAACCCGCCGGCCAAGAGCAAATACAGCGGCGGGATGGTCCGCCCTTCCAGGTAGATGTACGGCCAGTCGTCGGTCGCCACCTCGGCCGTCTGCGGGGCGGGCATCTCCTTCGCCCACTCGGTCAGGAACTCGTTCAGTTGCGGGTCGGCCGCGAGCCGGCCGTTCACCGCCTGCTCGTCGCCCGTCACGAACACCACCCCGCCCCACCCGTAGGCGTTGGCCGGGATGCGGAATGCGAGCGGCGGGCGGCCGAACTGCTCCTCCAGCACCTGACTCATGCGCGTGACGACGAACGGCTTCTGCGCCTCGAAGCTGAGCACCAGCACCCCGCCGGGGTTGAGCAGCGTCTTGGCGTGTTCGATACTCTCGCGGGTGTACACGTAGTGGTCGAGCCGCGCGTTCGTCATGGCCGTGGTGGTGTGCGAGTCGAGCAGGCCGAAGGCGATCACATCGAACTTCTCGCTCGTCGTGGAGAAGAACGACCGCGCGTCGTCCGTCACCACCCGCACGCCGGGGTTGTCGTAGGGCTTCTCCGGGTGGACCTTCCGCCCGTACTCGATGATGACCGGATCAATTTCCACCGCGACGACTTCCTTCACCCCGTTCCGCAACATGCCAGCCACGTCGTTCCCGCTGCCCGCCCCGACCACCAGCCCCTTCGTCGGGTGCGGGTGCAGCTTGGGCGGCAGGTCGTACTGCGAGTACCCCCGCTGGGCCGGCGGGTAGTGGTCGGGCTTGCCCGCCACCGTCTCCGCCCGCAGGTCGATGGTCGCCTGGTAGCCGACGTTGTTCACCGCGATCACGTGCGTGCCCATGTCGCCGAACGGCCGCCGCTCGCCGTGCAGCCCGGCCCAGAAGCTCGGCGGGTCGGTCGCGTTTTGGTCGTAAAGGCACAGCTTCTGGTACGGCGACCAGCGGCACTCCTTCCAACCGGGTTCTTCGCCGGCCAGCGCGCCGAACGCCACCACCGCCGCCAGCAGCCCGGCGTCGATCAGCCGCTGCACCCACGCCCCGGAGGTGAGGAACACCGCCCCGGCGGCGAATACGGCGAACCACCAGACCGGCGGTACGCTCAGCCCGCTGCACGCCACGAACAGCCAGATGCCGACCAGGCTGCCGGCCACGTTCACCGAGTACCCCCGGAGCGGCTTCGGGTGGTCGGCCAGCAGCCGGCCGAGTTGCCGACCCACCGGCACGAACACCGCCCACAGAAGCCACAATGTGCCGAACGTAAGTCCGACGCCGGCCACGCCCGCGGCCACGGCCATCCCGCCGGTCAGTGCGGTCCCGCCCCAGATGAAGTGGCCGGTCGCCCCGCTGAGCAGGTCGGTGATGGTGCCGCCGAGCAGGATGCGGGTGGGCGGCAGGGCGAGCACGCCGACCAGGATGAGCAGGGGAACGAGAATGTGCCGCAGGCGGAACGCCTTCTTCGCATCCCAGCAGCCCATCCCCAGGCCGAGGAAGCAGACGACGAGGACCGTGTTTTGCAGGTACGCGAAAATTCGGATCTCGGTCGTCACCCACCGCACGAGCAGCAGTTCCAGGAACAGCCCGACGACGCTGACGACGAACACCGCGGTGTCGAGCGACAGGGTGTTCGCCGGCTTCGCCGGGCTGGAATTCGTGGCCGAAACGGGGAGCGGCGTGTCGGTGATCGAGGGTAAAACGGGGGCGGACGACGGCATGACGGGCCTCGGGTGTGGCGCGTCAACACCTTAGAACAGGTTCGGCCAGTTGCTCGATGCGCTGATAGTTGAGCGTGCCGTCCTCCTGTGTGAGGACGCGCGTGCCGACCTTGACGATCACGGTGTGGGCGGCCGCGGTGACTTGTTGACGGAGCAAGGGGTTGTTCGACGAATTGCTGGCCGAATTGTTGGGTTGGGCGGACACGGCG
>JANNQE010001024.1:0-4031 GCA_031441625.1 Planctomycetia bacterium | reverse complement strand
CCGCACGCGCCCGTCTCCAGAACCGTCGTCAACCCCGGTACACGCCCCTGGCCGACCGTGTGGCCCCAATCGCCCGCAGCCGGTCCACCGCCCGCACGTACTTGGCCGGGGCGCGGTCGAGCAGGTCGTCGAGCAGGTCGGTCCGCTCGAACCGCTCGGCCATCTCCAAGTCCAAGAACGGGTCGCCGGCCTCGTACTGCACCCGCGCGTCCACGAACTTCGACCCGCCTTGCCGGGCCGCTTTCACCAGCGGGTCCGACGCCACCAGGGCCTCCGTCCGCAGCTCGCGGCTCAGAGGGTCAGCGCCCCGCACGGCGAAGAACAGGGCGTACGCGGCCACCGCCGCCGGGGTGAGGCCGGTGCGGGCGGCCAATTCGTCCTCGGGCAGGTCGGTCAGCAGGTAGGCTTCAACCGCCCGCTTGCGGAGTCCGGCGTTCACGAACACGGCGGCCGCGTCCCGAATGTCGTCCACGTCCGGATCGTTGTTGTTGACCAAGTACCGGACGGCCCGGAGAGTGATGGCGTCATCGATGTACTTGCCGGCGTGCGGGTCGCCGTTCGCCAGCTCGATCGCCCGCCACCACCGCCAGGCGGGGCCGGCATGCGGGTCATGAAGGGCGACGCGAGCGAAACTCGTCGGGCTCATGAGTCACCTCCTAGTGGGATGGGGGCGAGCGGGTCGAAGACCGGGGGGCGGCCGGCGGTTAATCGGTCCAATTCGGACGCCGGGATGTACAGCCGGGACTGAGTCGTGCCACCCCGTTTGATCGCCACCACCTTCCTCTCCCGCACCCATCGGCGGACGGTCCCGGGGGTGACGCCCATCTTGTCTGCCAAGATGGACGAGGACACGTACGCCGGGCGGGCGGCGAGCAGGGCGGTGGCCGCGGCGGTGAGCAGGCGGAGGGTGGCGTCCCACTCCCGCCGCCCGGCCCCGGCGTGCGGCGGCGGATCCGCCGGCGGCCAGTTCAACGACAACAGAGGGTCGTAGTCCATGCTGTCCGGGTCGGCCCACGACGGCATGACCGCCGAGGCCGACACCGGGGCGGTGTGATCCATCAGGCACCTCGGGTGTGTGGAGATACGGAGCGTCGGTCTCGCGACCGGACGGGCCGCGAAATCCCGACGCCATGCCGGATGTCGAGGACGACGACCGCCCGGTCGTTGTCGTCCCGAACAACAAAGATCAGCGGCACGGTGTCCGGTGGAGGGCGAGTGACCGGCCGGTTCACCCACCCCCGCTCGCCGGAGTCTCATCGTGCGAACGCATCCAGACTGTCGTTACGGGGGGCGGAGTGTGGGCCGCGCCGGCATGGTGCGGCACCCGGAAGGATGTCGGGGTCGGTGAGTTCGTGAACGGGTCACTGCTGCGTACGAAGTTCGCGCTCGACAGTGGTGTGCGCTCTGGGGGGCCGCAGAGCGGCCCGGAAGCGCGGTGGACCGGCCGGACGGCCGGTGAGAGTTCGTCGTGAACGATGAGGAATACCCGGGGGACCCCTCGGACCCGATCCCGATCGTCCCGTCCGGTGTAACCCGGTTGGTGACGTCCTGGATCGTGTCGTCGGTGGTCTCGTCCCTCCTCGCGTGGTCGACGGTCGGTATGACGGCAGTGGCGTGTGCCGTCGTTCCGGGTGTCGTAGCGGGGTTGGTGGGCAACTCGGTCGTCATCCTGGCCCGGGCTTCGGCTACCGTTTTCTCCCACCTGACCACTGCCGTCCGCATGGTGCTGACGATCTGGTCGCGGGTGAGGGCGTGGCGGTGTCCGGTCTCCCTGAGCAGGTTGAACAGCCGACCGGTGGTCTCCTGGTTCCTCCTGGGATTGGCGTGGCTGAGGGCTGGTCCGTGGGCCTGGATCCACCCCTTCACCAGTCGCCCGGCGGTAGCGGTGGGGTTGGCCTCGCGATGTGCCATCCTCAGCTTGGCCCTCAGGTCCTGGGGCTGTTCGTCCTCGTCCCTGCGGGTTCCCCACTTCTGGTTGGGCACTTCGAACGTGAGCCGGTTGCCGTCGGAGGTCAGCCGCAGCCCCAGGAGGCCCAGGGTCTGTTTTCCCGCGAGGTTGCGGGTTTCACCCGGATCTCCCTTGAGCTTGAGGTCGACCGTTCCGAGCAGTGACCGGATCCGTTCCAGTAGTTCCCGTCCTTCTTGCTCGGTGCGTGTGAGCAGTACGAGGTTGTCCGCGTACCTCACGTACAGCACCGGTGCGTGACCGCCGCGGGCGGCGGGCATCAGGGTGTCGAGCGCGTAGTGCAGCAGCACGTTGAGTGTGAGCGGCGACAGGGCGCCGCCTTGTGCAATACCCACCTCCCGTTGTTCTTGGCCCCGCAGGAAGATCTCCGCCAGTGTGACCAGGGCGGGGTCGACGCCCAGTCGGCGGAGGGCGGCCACCGCGGCCGCCACAGGGACGTGGTCGAACGCCTTCTTCACGTCGTCGGCCGTCAGCACCCACAGGCCGTGGGTCTCGGCCCACACCTTCAACGTTGCCAGCATCCCTAACCGATCTCGTCCGGGCCGGAACCCGTAGCTGCTGTCGAGGAAGATCTGCTCGGCCGTCGGCGTGAGGGCATCGGCCAGCCCCTTCTCGATCACCCGGTCGATCACCACCGCCAGCTTCAACGTGCGGGTGCCGCCCCCGGCCTTGGCGATCTTGACTTCACGCAGGGGCTGCGGGCGGTACGTGCCGGCCAGGATGGCGTCCCGCCGGACACGGAAGAGTTCGAACCATTCACCCTTTGAGAGGTCGTGGTGTCGCACGCCGTCGACGCCCGGGGCCCGGCCATTCCTGGCCGCCATCTTCAACAACACCGACCACAGGTAGCCCGGCTTCAGGACGTCCTTCAATTCCGCCGGGGCGGCCCGGCGGTCGGCGAGAGACCGCCCACCCCGGCGGGACCGGGTGGTGCGGCGGCAGTCGTACTGGTTCCAGGCAAGTGACACGGGTAAAGGCTCAGGGAGCAGATTTGTGGGGTCGACCCCACTATTTCTGGTCAATAATTAGCCACAGATCGCCAACAGGTTTGTGCGTCTTTTCTCAACGGGTTCGACGACCGGGCAACCGGCGGTGAACCCACCTCTCCCATTCGGCAAATTCGCCGCTGTGGGCCGCCAGCGACACCCACCGCTCCGACAGGTACGCCCGCTCCCGGCTCATGTCGTCCGGGTGGACGGCGTCGACCACCAGCAGCGGGGTGCGGCTCGCCTGCCCCTCGGTCAGTTGGCTGTCACTGAAGGGGGGCAAGGTCGCCCGGCCGTCGGCCCGCACGAGCACGCCCACTTCAACCCCGCCGGCGAGTTCGGCCGGCGTGACCACACGCACCTTGTCGCGGTCGGCTTGCCGTAGCTCTTTCTGCAGGTCACGGCGGTGTCGCTCGTCGGCCGCCAGCACCACCACCGGGCCGGGGATGCCGGCGGCCTGCTCGACCACGGCGGACCGCCCGGACACGCCCCCCAACTTCCGGTCGGCCAGTTCGCCGGCCAGTTGCATCACGAGCCGCTCGTACCCGCGGCCGTTCGGCCGCGGAATCGGTTGCGTGGTGAACACCACCTCGCGCCGCACCTGGCCGTGGGCGGGAATGACCAGTTCGGCCGGGCCGAAGAAACACACGAGGCGGTCCCGCTCCAGCGGCGACACCGCCCGGTTGGAATCGACCAGCCCGAGCCAGTGGGCGTCGAGCCACGCGTGTTCGAGCCGCAGATCGACCCCGCCGGTACCGCAGAAGTGGACCGCGTCGAGAGCGACGACGACCGAGCACCCGGTGGCCATGGCCGACGATGACATCAGGCCGGCGGCCGTGCCCACCGCCACCCGCGGCGGGCAGACGATGTGGCCGTGGGTGGCCGAGTAGAACCCGCGGGCGTCCACCCCGAGGGCGGTGAGCTCGGCGGTCAGGTGGCCGACGTCCCGCCACCGCGAGCAGACGACGGCGAGCCGCACCGCGGGCAGTGCCCGCACCAGGGTCTTGATGAATCCGGGGATGCTCACCCCACGGCGATAGTGGACGACCAGCCGGCGGTGGGTGTGCAGGTGTGCGGGC
>JANNQE010001023.1:0-3282 GCA_031441625.1 Planctomycetia bacterium | reverse complement strand
TCGTAGGTGACGAAATAGCCCTGGGGCAACGTCATTTCCCCAAGGGTCGCCTGGACGTCAGCGACGATCACCGCCATGTCGCGGCCCTGGCTGTTGGCGAGCACGACGATGCGCCGCTGCATGTTGTCGCGGTTGATGATGTTGGGTCCCTTCGTCTCCACCACCTCGGCCAGCAGCGACAGCGGCACCTTGCCGGCCGGGGTGTCGACCAGGATTTGGCGGAAATCGGCGGTGTGTGCCCGCCAGTCCTCGGCCAGGCGCAGGACAACGTCGAAGGTACGGCTCCCGTCGCGGACCTGACTCACCGTTCTGCCGTTCAGGGCCGCCTCTAGGGTATCGGTCAACTGGTCGAGGGTGAGGCCATACTTGCGGGCCTCGGCGCGGTCGAGGCGGATCTGGATTTGCGGGATCAGCACCTGCTTCTCGACCTGAAGATCGGCGATGCCCGCCACCCTGGCCATGCGGGCGCGTGCCTCCTCGGCCAGGGTGCGCAGGGTATCGAGATCCTCGCCGAAAATCTTGACGGCGACCTCGGCCCGCACGCCCGACAGCAGGTGGTCGAGGCGGTGCGAGATAGGCTGGCCGATGTTGATGGCGATGCCGGGAATGCGGGCAAGTTGAGCGCGCAGGTCAGCCAGGATCGTGCGGCGATCGCGGGCCGAGGGCTTCAGGTCGATGTCGATTTCGGTCGAATGGACGCCCTCGGCATGTTCGTCCAGTTCGGCGCGGCCGGTGCGCCGGCCGGTGGAGAGGACTTCGGGCACCGCGAGCAGAAGCGTCTCGGCGATGGTGCCGATGCGGTTGGATTCCGACAGCGAGGTCCCGGGGGGCAACATGAGACTCACCGTCACGGTGCCCTCGTTGAAGGCGGGCAGGAAGGCCCGGCCGAGGAACGGCACCGAGCCGGCCGCCACGACGATCAGCATCACCGCCGGAACGATGACTGCGGCGGGATGACTGAATGACCAGCGTAGCAGACGGCCGTCGAGGCTTTTCAACGTGCGCACCAGCCAGCCGTCGCCGTGCACCACGGCCTTGGCCTTCGGCAGCAGATAATATGACAGGGCCGGCGTGACTGTCAGCGACACCAGCAGCGAGGCCAGGATCGACACCACGTAGGCGATGCCAAGAGGCGTGAACAGCCGCCCCTCGATCCCCGACTGGGCGAACAGGGGCAGGAACACCAGCACCACGATGATCGTGGCATAGACGATCGAGTTGCGCACCTCGCTCGATGCGGCGCGAATCACGTCGATGACCGGTCGGGGCGCCGCCAGACGCGCGTTCTCGCGCAGACGCCGCAGGATGTTCTCGACTTCGACTACGGCGTCGTCCACCAGTTCGCCGATGGCGATGGCCAATCCACCCAGCGTCATGGTGTTGATGGACAGCCCCATTCCCTGGAACACCAGCGCGGTGACGACGATCGACAGCGGGATGGCGGTCAGCGAAATGGCCGTCGTGCGCATGTTCATTAGGAAAGCGAACAGGACGATGGCCACCAGGATGGCACCGTCCCGCAGCGCCTCCATCACGTTGTCCATCGCCCGCTCGATGAAGTCGGCCTGCTTGAATAGAATGTGGTCGGCCTTGACGTCGGGCGGCAGCGCCCGGTGCAACTCGGCGAGTGCCTTCTCGACATCTCGGGTCAGCTCGACCGTGTTGGCACCGGGCTGCTTCTGCACGGCGAGGATCACCGCCGGAGCCGCATTGACCGAAGCGTCGCCACGCTTTACACCGGCCCCGAAGCGCACGTCCGCCACCTGACCGACCGTGATCGTGGCGCCATTCCGCCAGGCGACGACCGTGTCCTCCAGGTCGTCGATGCGGGTGGTCTGGCCGAGATTGCGGATCAGGAACTCGGAGGATCGTTGTTCGAGAAAGCCGCCGGTAGTGTTGCGCGCAAACCCGGCCAAAGCCTTACTCAGGTCGTCGAAGGACAGGCCGAAGGCGGACAGACGCGACGGCGAGGCCAGGACCTGATACTGCCGGACTTGGCCGCCGATGGGGATCACCTGACTGACGCCGGGAATCGACAGGAGGCGCGGTCGGATCAGCCAGTCGGCCAGCGTGCGCACCTCCATGGGGTCGGTGGCGCCGGTCTCCGACCGCATGCCCACCAGCATGATTTCGCCCATGATCGACGAGACCGGTCCCATGACGGGCGTGACGCCTTTGGGCAATTGCTCGCCCGTTGTCGCCAGCCGCTCGGCGACGAGTTGACGGTTGCGGTAGATCTCGGTGGTCCAGTCGAACTCGACGTAAACGATGGAAAGGCTCACGCCCGACGTCGAACGGACCCGGCTCACCCCAGGAGCACCATTCATGGCGGTTTCGATCGGACGGGTGACCAGAGTCTCCACCTCCTCCGGTGCCAGGCCTGCCGCTTCGGTCATGACGGTGACGGTCGGGCGGTTGAGGTCGGGGAAGACATCCACCGGCAGCCGCGCCAGAACCATGCCGCCGTAGACGACCAGAACGAGGGCGAACACCAGGACGAATAGCCGGTGGGTCAGGCTGAAGGCGATGATGCGGTCGAACATCGGCCTACCTCCCGGCCCGGAGCTGTTCGACGCCCTGCGTCACCACCCGGTCGCCGGGACCGACACCGTCGGCCACTTCGACCAGCGGGCCGATGATGCGGTCGATCCGGATCGGGCGGATCTCGAACACCTCGGGTGCGGTGCGCACGAACACCACCTGCCGTCCACCTGCCTCGGTAACGGCCTCGCGCGGCACCGCCGAGCGCAGATGGGTGGTCCCGGTGGCGAGGAACACGTCCACCGGGATACCGAGGCTCAGAAATTCCGCCTGCGCCGGCGCGACCTGGAATATCGCGTGGATGCCCTGGTCCACAGGGTCGATCTTGGGACTGCGGCCGAGCAGGGTGAGCGGAAAGGTTTGATCCGGCACCAGTTTCGTCGCCGCCGTGGCCGCCGAAATCCGTCGGGCGGCGGTGAAGTCGTGGATGACGGCCTCGACCCGCAGACGGGTGGGATTGACGATCTCGACCAGCACCCGTTCGGGCGTGACCACCTCGCCGGGGACGATATGGACGTCGGTCACCAGGCCATCGACCGGAGCCATCAGGAGTTCCCGTCCGAGTGCGGTCCCACCGATCTGCGCCTTCTCCTTGCGCAATTGATCAAGGCGGATGCGGGTCGTTTCCACCTGCTTGGCCGGGACCAGAGGCCCAAGCGTCTCCTGGCGGGCCAGTTCCCGGTCGGTGATGGCAAGCTCGCTTTCGACCCGGTACAGCGCGGCGCGCTTGTCGCCCTTCTC
>JANNQE010001022.1:0-2597 GCA_031441625.1 Planctomycetia bacterium | reverse complement strand
TGTCCGGCTTCCGCGATGCGAAGCCGGGCGAGAAGATGCCCCGCATCATGCTGGTGGTGGACGAGTTCCAGGAGTTCTTCACCGAGGAAGACAAGCTGTCGCAAGAGGCCGCGCTGCTGCTCGACCGGCTGGTTCGGCAGGGGCGGGCGTTCTGCGTGCACGTGCTGCTCGGGAGCCAGACCCTGGGTGGCGCGTTCAGCCTCGCCCGCAGCACCATCGACCAGATGGCCGTCCGCATCGCGCTCCAGTGCAGCGAGGCCGACGCCCAACTGATCCTGAGTAAGGAGAACACGGCGGCGCGGCTGCTCACCCGTCCCGGCGAGGCCATCTACAACGACGCGAACGGCCTGCTCGAAGGGAACGACCCGTTCCAGGTGGTGTGGCTGGACGAAGGCCACCGCGAGCAGATCATCGCCGAGTTGCGCGACCGCGCCCCGAACCGCTCCGCCCCGCTGGTGTTCGAAGGCTCCACGGCCGCCGGCCTCGACGGCAACGTGCTGCTCCGCAAACTCATCGACACCGCCCCCGCGGAGCGGACCGGCCCGCCGACGTTGTGGCTCGGCGATGCGGTCGCCATCAAAGACCCCACCGCCGCCGTCTTCCGCGCTCAGTCGGGGTCGAACCTGCTGCTCATCGGCCAGTCGGACGAGTCCGCGCTCGGCATCTTCGCCGCCGGTCTCGTGTCGCTCGCGGCCCGACTGCCGGCGAAATCGGTCGTGCTGTTCGACGGCACGCCAGAGGATTCCGAGTACGCCGACCTCCTGCGGCGGTCGTGCACCGCGCTCGGCATCCCCGATGCGTTCGTCGAGCGGTACACCCTCGGCCCTGCGATTGGCGAACTGGCCGACGAGGTGGCCCGGCGGGTGAAGGGCGAATCCGCCGACCGCTCGCCGCGGTTCCTGCTGGTGAACGGGTTGCACCGCTTCCGCGAACTGCGGAAACCCGACGACGACTTCTCGTTCGGCAAGAAGGGGGAGAAGCAGACCTCGCCGGGAGAGCACTTCCTGAACATTCTGCGCGACGGCCCCGGCGTGGGCGTTCACGCGGTGGTCTGGTGCGACAGCGTGACCAACCTGACGCGGTCGGTGGACCGCGGCACCCTCCGCGAGTTCACCATGAGGGTGCTCTTCCAGATGAACCCGAACGACAGCAGCCAGCTCATCGACACGCCGGCCGCGTCGCGGCTGGGCCGCAACCGGGCACTGTTCACCGAGGACGGCATGGAGCGGCCAGAGAAGTTCCGACCCTACGGGTTGCCCGGATTGCAGCGGTTGCAGGCGATTGGCGACGGGATGCACCCGGCCACGGTCGGCGAGTCGAATGGAGCCGCGGAGGACTCCGAGTCGATGCTTGCCGGGAGCGCGGGCGTACCGCCCGCATAACGAACTCGGCAGGACGCCATGACCAAACCCGCCCGTCCGCGCATCGCGATCCTCGGCGGCGGGCCGGTGGGCATCGAAGCCGCACTCTACGCGAACAGCCTGAACCTGCCGTTCACCGTGTTCGAGCAGGGGCAACCCGGCGAGTACGTCAACCGCTGGGGGTTCGTGCGGATGTTCACCCCGTTCGGGATGAACGCCAGCCCGCTCGGCAAGAAGACGCTTCAGCAACTCCGCCGCGAGATCCCGGCCGACACCGACTTTCAAACCGGACGCCAGTTCCGCGACACCTACCTACTGCCCGTCGCCGAATCGCCCGCCATCAAACCCGCCATCAAGTTGCAGCACACCATCGTCGCCGTCGGGCGGTTCGGGTGGCGGAAGACGGACACCACCACCAAGCTGCCGCCGTTCCGCCTGCTCGTTCGGGCCGCCGACAACAGCGAGTCGGTTCACACCGCCGACGTGGTGCTCGACTGCACCGGCACCTACGCCCGGCCGAACTGGGTGGGTGACGGCGGCGTCCCGGCGCTCGGCGAGCTGGCCAGCCGTCCGCACCTCGCGTACTGGCTCGAAGACGTGCAAGGGGCGAAGAAGCAGCAGTACATCGGCAAGCACACGGTGGTAATCGGCGGCGGGTACTCGGCGGCGGCGACGGTGTGCGCGCTCACCGAGTTGGCCGAGGAGAACCCGTCGGCGTGGGTGACATGGGTGACCCGCGGGCCGCGCACTTCCCCACTGCCCCGCATCGCCAACGACCCGCTCCGCGACCGCGACCGCCTGGCGGCGCGGGCCAACAACCTGGCCACCCGGTGCGACGCCAACCTGGAGCACCACGCCCACGCCGAGGTTCAAGAGGTGGTGTGCGCCGGCCCAGACAAGGGCGTGAAGGTGGTCGCGGTGGTGAACGGCGAGAAGCGGACGTGGGAGGCCGAGCGGCTGATTGCGAACGTGGGGTTCAAGGCGGACATCGGGCTGACGGCCGAACTGCGGGTGCACGAGCCGGCCGGAGATTTTCACACCGGCGAGCCGAATTACTTCATCCTCGGGGCGAAGAGCAAGGGGCGAGACTCCGGCTTCTACCTGCACGAGGCGCAGGATCAGATTCGCAAGGCGTTCGCCGAGGTGGTGGGGAATGGGAGGGTGAACCTGTACGCGGCGTGACAGCGGTTCTGGTGAACCGGCGGCGTGAGCCGCCTGGGTTTCTAGCACCCAGGC
>JANNQE010001021.1:0-3008 GCA_031441625.1 Planctomycetia bacterium | reverse complement strand
CGGGCGTCCCGCCCGCTCTGCTCCGATGCGGGCGGGACGCCCGCGCTCCCGCTACCACGCCGTGCCGATCACCTTGCCGACCAGGTCGTACCCGTCGGCGGCGGTGATCTTGGCCGTCACGAAGTCGCCCGACTTCAGGTTCTTCCCCTTCACCCGCACCTCGCAGTCGATCTCCGGGCTGTCGGCGGTGGTCCGCCCGCGGGAGTGGTTGGCGAACTCCGGGTCGGGGCCGTCGATGAGCACCGTCTGCTCGGTGCCGATCTGGTTCTGGGCGAAGTCGAACGCGATCCGCTGTTGCACCTCCATGATGCCGGCGACGCGGGCCTGCTTCACCTCTTCGGGCATGTGGCCGTCCATCTTCTCGGCCGGCGTGCCCGGTTCGAGCGAGTACGGGAACACGCCTACGCGCTCGAACTTCTGGTCGATCACGAACTGCTTCAACTCCTCGTACTCGGCCTCCGTCTCGCCGGGGAAGCCGACGATGAACGTCGTCCGCATGGCCAGCTTGGGCCACGCCTGCCGCAGCTTCGTCAGCAGCGTCTCGGTGGCGTCGCGGTCCACCCGCCGCACCATCCGCCGCAGCATCCGGTCGTTGATGTGTTGCAGAGGCATGTCGAGGTACGGGATGATCTTCTTCGACGCGGCGAGTGTGGCCAGCAGGTCGTCGCCGATGTGTTCCGGGTAGGCGTACAGAATGCGAATCCACTCGATGCCGTCGAGTTGGTCCATCTCGCGGAGCAGTTCGACCAGCCGCACCTTGCCGTACAGGTCCATGCCGTAGTACGTCGTGTCCTGGGCGACGATGATGAGTTCCCGCACGCCGTCGGCGGCCAACTCGCGGGCTTCTTTCAGGATCTCCTCGATCGGCTTGGTGATGTGCTTACCACGCATCTTCGGGATGGCACAGTAGGTACACAGGCGGTCGCACCCCTCGCTGATCTTCAAGTAGGCGTAGTGCCGCGGGGTGATCCGCAGGCGGGCTGTGTCTTCGAGCGCCCGCACCGGGGCCGGGCGGAACACGCTCCGCTGCTCGGTGATGTGCGCCACCGCCCGGTCCACCACTTCGGCGATCTCTTCGCGGCCGAACACGCCGACGATCTGATCCACCTCCGGCACCTGTTCGAGCAGCACCTCGCGCTGCCGATCGGCCATGCACCCCGCCACGACGACCGATCCCACCCGCCCGGCCGCCTTCAGCGCCAGCATTTCGCGGATGACGCCCAAACTCTCCTGCCGGGCCGGTTCGATGAATCCGCACGTGTTCACCACCACCACGTCGGCCCCGTCGGCGTCGGGTTGCAGGGCGTACCCGTCTTGCGACAGCTTGCCGAGCATCCGCTCGCTGTCCACCAGGTTCTTCGGGCAGCCGAGGCTGATGAAGGCGTAGCTGCCCTTCGGCGAGCCGGGGGCGGGCGTGCCGGGGGCGTGAGCGACCGGAGACAAGGTGAGCGGCAACGACTTCGGCTTGCTCTTGGTGGCCATCGGCGGGGATACCGTGAAACGCAAAAAACCGGCCCCGAAGGGCCGGCGAGGTTCAACGGTCTAGTGTAGCCGCCGCCGGGCGGGGCGGAAGGGTGAAACGGGCCTCATGTTCAGGGCGAACCCGGCCCGCAAGGGCCGCGGGTGCAAACCACATCGACACGCACCCACCGACCTTGCGGTCGGGGTTCGCCTGAAAAGAGCACACTTCACGCCAGCGATTCGAGCAGGAACTTCAGCTTCCGCACTTCCCCGTCCACCGGGAACGGGCTGTCGGCGGAGTCGCGGATGTCCACCGTCAGGGCGCGGTCGTAGCGGCACCGTTCCAGCGACGCGACCACCCGGCTGTACTCCAACTCCCCCTGCCCGACTCGCACCTGGAAGCCGTCCGGCCCGCGGTTCGAGTCCCGCATTCGCACGTGCCGCACGAACGGGAAGAGCGGCTCGATGCTGGCGTCCGGGTGCGGCCCGCACAGGTAGTGGCTGGGGTCGAGCGTCAGGCCCAGGCCGGGCACCCGGTTGCACAACTCCACCGCGCCGGCCACGTCCTGTGTGATGGTGCCCAGGCGGGTTTCGACCGTCAGAATGATGCCGTCGCCGCCCGCGATCTTCGTCCACTCGGTCAGGCGGGTCACCTCGTCGCACGGGGTCGCCCCCACCCCCGCGGCCGGCACGCTCAGCACCGGCACGGTCAGCAGCCGGGCCAGCCGGCAGACCGCCTTCAGGTGCTCATTGGCCGTGTCCGGCGAGTCGCACTCCAGGTGGAAGGCGGTGAACGGCAGGGTGTACGACTTCAACTTCTGGGCCACCTTGCCCACGTCGGCGGCCACGTCCCCACTGGTCAGGTGATTGCCGCCGGGGCGGATGGTCATGTCCGCCTTGGCGAAGTGCATCTCCCGCATGACCCGCAGGGCGTCGGCGAGCGAGTGTCTGGCGAAACAGAGCGTCGAGCAGGCTACGATCACGGCAGGTTCCCCCCACGCCGCCGGGCGACGGCAGCGTGACCACACCCGCCCGCCCGCGAGACCCCAACCCCACGGGCGAACGGCACCCCAAGTTCAGCCGGGGGGAATACCGACTGCCGGCGGAGGTCGCAAGCCTCTTCCGCGGGAATTTTCGCCTCGCGTCCGGCCGGCGGGGTGGGTATGTGCGGCACCCCCGGCGGAGTGCGGGGAAGAGGGCGGGCGATGCTACACACGCAACCCGGCGGCTGGCAGGGCGCACTGGCCGAGGTGGAAACGGCCGTCGTCCACTGCCTGGCCGCACTCGACCGCTACGAGAAGGCGTTCGACGGCGTGCTGACGGCGGAGGGCGGCACGCCGGCCGCGCCGGTGATGGCCGCCGCGAGCGGCGAGCGGATGGCCGGGTGGGAGGAGCGGCTCACCTTCGCCCGCCGCCACGCCGACGCGGTGGAGGCGCTGCTCGACGCGCAAGAGGCCGAGTGGTCGGCCTGGCTGGACAAGTACACCGCCTGGCGGCGGTCGCTAGAACAGCCACCACAATAGGGTGGTCCGCCCTCGCCGAGGGCG
>JANNQE010001020.1:0-4341 GCA_031441625.1 Planctomycetia bacterium | reverse complement strand
TTCCTCGAACCCCCGTCCCCCAACACGCCGGACGCCACCGCCGCGTTCGTGCCGGACGCCGGGACGGTCGATCTGCCGGGCGGTGACGCCGCCACCGGCACGTTCGACCCCGACCCCGCGACGGTCGCGATGACAGGCGACCCGGACGCCACCCGTACGTCCGCCGTCGACCCGGAGGCCACCGTCGCACCGCCGAACGCCCGCCCGTTCGCCGCCGCGACCCGCGACCTGGGCACTGTCATCGCAGGGCGGTACACGCTGGTCGAGGTGATCGGCGAGGGCGGCATGGGGTCGGTGTACCTCGCCACTCAGTCCGAGCCGGTCAAGCGGCAAGTGGCGGTCAAGCTGATCAAGACGGGCATGGACTCGAAGGGGGTGCTGGCCCGGTTCGACGCCGAGCGGCAGGCCCTGGCGATGATGGATCACCCGAGCATCGCCCGCATCTACGACGGCGGTGTGACCCCGGCCGGCCAGCCGTTCTTCGTCATGGAGCTGGTGAAGGGGGTGCCGCTGACCGAGTACTGCGACGCGAAGCGGCTCACGGTGGATGCCCGGTTGCAACTGTTCGTGGCGGTGTGTCAGGCAGTGCAGCACGCGCACCAGAAGGGGATTATCCACCGCGACCTGAAGCCCGGCAACGTGCTGGTGACGGAGGTGGACGGGCGGCCGACGCCGAAGGTCATCGACTTCGGGGTGGCCAAGGCGACCGAGCAGAGGCTGACCGACCAGAGCTTCTCCGACACCGGGGCAATCGTTGGCACCCCGACGTACATGTCGCCCGAGCAGGCCGACCCGTCGTCGATGGACATCGACACCCGCACCGACGTGTATGCCCTCGGCGTGATGCTCTACGAACTGCTCACCGGGTCACCGCCGATCGACAGCAAGCAGTTCAAGCGAGGGGCGATTCTGGAAATGCTCCGGATGGTGCGGGAAGTCGAGCCGCCGCGGCCGAGCACGCGGCTGAGCGAGGCCAACGCCCTGCCGAACATCGCGGCGAACCGGAGCATCGACCCGGCGAAGCTGGCCCGGCTACTCCAGGGCGAACTCGACTGGGTGGTGATGAAGGCGCTGGAGAAGGACCGCACCCGCCGCTACGACACGGCCAACGGCTTCGCCCGCGACATCCAGCGCTATCTCGCCGACGAGGTGGTCGAGGCCCGCCCGCCGAGCCGCGGCTACCGGCTGAAGAAGTTCGTGAAGCGGAACAAGGTTCAAGTGCTGGCGGCGAGTCTGGTGCTGCTGGCGCTGGTTCTGGGTGTGGCCGGGACAGCTTGGGGACTGATGTGGGCGCTGGACGCGGAGAAGACGGCACGCTTGGCGAAGGGGAAAGCTGAAGACAATGCCCTGATTGCGAAGAAGAACGAGGCGACCGCCGTCGCCGCCACCGGCCGTTCCCGGCGGCTGCTGTACGACGTGCGGATGGGCCGGGCGAGTGAGGCCCGCAACGACTGGGCGTTCGGCCGCCTGGGGGTGGCACTCGACGAGGCGGCCCAGGCCGACGGCGGGCCGGACCCCCGCGGGTGGGAGTGGCACTACCTCGACCGCCTCACCCGCGCCGACGCGACCCGCTCGTGGGAGTCGCTGAAGGATGAGAAAACCGTCCCAGGGTATCTCCGCGTGTCGCCCGACGGGAAGCGCGTCGCCGGCCTGTCGTACCTCTCCGAGAAGACCGAAGCCTACCGATTCGAGATGTGGGATCTCGCCACCGGAACCAGGCTGGAAACGCGCGCGACGGGTGAACTCAAGATCGCGGACTCGGTTGCGGTGGACTGCGTGCTCACTGCCGACTTCCAGTCGTTCGCCGGCGCGGCGAGCGCCAGCGACGGCCGAGTCCACCTGTGGGACGTTACGACGGGCAAGGCCGTGACGGTGACACCCCGCAAACCGGCCGAGGGCGAGGAAGTCCAACTGGTGGCCGTCGGGCCGAAGGCTGCGTGGGCGGTCCTGTACGCTCACCCGGACAACCGGATGCCGGACGAGCCGCTGGAACAGCGGCACCAGCCCCGCTTCCTCCGCTGGGACCGCGGGACGGATCGCTGGACGACGTTCCCCATCCCGCCGGCGAAAGGGGCGGACGGGAAAGCCCTGCGTGCCGAAGTTACCTCCATCTGGCACTCGCCGACCCCCACCTCCTTCTCGATGCCCCCGCTGTCCGACGGCAAGCGGCTGCTCTTTCACACGAGCTGGTATGGCCCCAACCCGAAGCCGACGACCCCCGACCGACCGAACCCCGCCCCCGACATTTCCCGCTGGGAGTGCTGGGACGTGACGGCCGACCCGCCCGAGCCGGTGTTCCTGCACGAAAGCCCCGGCGAGCGCCCGATTGAGATGAGAGTGAGTTCGAACGGCGAGTGGGCGGCGACACTGCGGAACGGCGAACTGACGGTCTGTCGGGCGGGCGCGAACCTGCCGGCGGTGTGGCGGCACACGTTCCCGCCGCCCGACCCGCCGGACGCCCTCAACGTTCTCGCCGCCGTCGGCAACGACGGCAACACGGTGGTGACACCCGCCGGCCGCAACCGGGACATCTCGCGGAACGCCGTCCACCTGATTCGGGTCCACACCCGAAAGGCGGGGGCGAAGCCGGAGGTGCGGACCACGGACCTCCTGTCAGAACACTCCGTGCACGAGATCCACCTGAGCGACGACGGGACGCGGTTGGTGGCGCAGGGCGACGGCCAGTGCCTGACGTGGGATCTCACCCGCGAGCGGGAGTTCGGGGAACGGCCCAAAGACCCGCCCCCCCTCGCCGCGCGGCCGGGATCACTTCCGGCGAACGGCGGCGTGGCAGACCCCAACCGTACTGGCGGACTCCGCTGGGAGCGGAACGGCCCGCTGCTCGTCGGCCGGTTCGACGAGTACGCCCCGCACGCCGGCCCGCCGAAGCCGGGGCAGACCAATGCCGGGGCGAAGAAAATCCGCTCCGGGATCCACCTGCAAGACGCGGCCGACGGGAAACACCGCTGCACGTTTATTCTGGACGACTTCGAGCAGGACCGGCGGCCGGCGAATTTCTCCACCCTGGTCGATCCGACGCACCGTTACCTGGCGGTGCCCGGCATCCGCGGCGATATGGGTGGTAACAAGCTCTTCAACGCCCTCGACCGGGCCACCGCCGAGGCGCTCTCCCTCCGCGTGTTCGACACCGGCACCGGGGCCAAACTCTGGGAGAAGTCGGCCTACTTCTTCGAACCTGGCGACACGAGCGTCTTCCACAGTCGGCGCAAACTGTTCACGCCCGACGGGGAACACCTGCTCTTCGCGTCAAACACGATATCCGTGTCGCGGATTCGCTTCGCCCGCAGTTCCGACGGGGAGGTGATGAAGCGGTTCGACATCAAGTGGGAGTCGAACTACGGACCCGATCCGAACGGGCCGGTCATGCGGTTCAGCCCGGACGGCCGCAAACTGTGCGTCCGGTCGCACCAGGAGTGCGGCGTCTGGGACGTGGAGAGTGGGGCCGAGCTGTTCCGCCTGCGGGGACACGAGACGAGCATCGCCGGCGTCCTGTTCAGCCCGGACGGCGAGCGCCTGTTCCTCCGCGAGAACGGCGTGCCCGGCGTGGTCACGGGGCAATCGCCACTCGTGTCGCGCGTCCACGTCTGGGACGTGGGAACCGGGCAGCGAGTCCTGGTCATCCCGGTTCCGGGCGACAAGCCGCAATTTCCGGAGCAGGACAAGGAGACGATGTGGTTCCGCGACGGCAAGCTGTTCGTCCTCACGCCCGCCGGCACCCGCGTTTTCGACGGCAACCCCGTTCCCGACAGCTGACCCGCACACCGCCGGGCTTGAAACACGGTGGCCCGGGAAGTGGTCACGATCATGAACACCACGGTGGTGAACGCCGACACGCTGTGCGACCGGCTGCGGGCGGTGGCGGCTCGGGGCTAGGTCGCTCCGGTCACCCTGGTGCTGGGCAACGCCCGCGACCAGCGGAACACGATCGTCGAGGGGTTGGCGAAGGAGTTGGGGATCGAGTTGTTGTTCCTGCCGGGCGACTCGCCGAACCTGAACCTGATCGAGCGGCTGTGGCGGTTCACCAAGCGGAAGGCGGCGTACGGCCGCTACCACCCGACGTTCGCCGACTTCCGGGCCGCTGTTCAGGAGGTATTGGAAGTGGAGCGTCATCGGCAACGCCAGCTTCGCCGCGTGCGCCGTTTGCACGCCGTCCAATACGTCCTGAACAGCGGCCCGGAAGTCGGCGAACGTCGGGTGGTAGCGCCCGTACGCCGCCTTCCGCTTGGTGAACCGCCACAGCCGCTCGATCAGGTTCAGGTTCGGCGAGTCGCTCGGCAGGAACAGCAGCTCGATGCCCAATTCCTTCGCCAACCCTTCGAC
>JANNQE010001019.1:0-3350 GCA_031441625.1 Planctomycetia bacterium | reverse complement strand
CGGGGCGTTGGTGACGTGTTGCGTTCCCAGGGTGTCGGTGCGTCGCACCTCAACCCTGGGCTGCGAGAACGACCCCGTAGGGGTCGGAGGCGTCACCCCGTCCTGTCTCTCGTCTTCTCTGTGTCACTGTGCCTCTGTGGTTAGCTGCATCTCTGCTCCGGAAAAATTTCCGCCGGAAATCCCGTCCGCCGTCAAATCCCTCCCGCCGGCCCGCGAATCCCTTCATGTCTGCCGGACTGGAGCCTGCCGCTCCGCACGACCGGCCCCACTGCCCAACACTGCGACATCGAGGGAATGAGATGAAACTGAAGAAAGTGCTGCTGTTCGGCGGGATCGCGGCCCTCGGCCTGGCCCTCGTCGGCGGGTTCGGGTTCGCCAAGAAGCAACTGGCCTACGCCAAGCAGCACATGCAGACGTGGGCGGACGAGAACACCGACCCGGAACAGGAGATCAAGCGGCTGAAGGGCGAGGTGGCCCAACTCGACGGCGAGGAGAGCGCCATCAAGAACGACCTGGCCAAAGAGATCGCCGCCGCCGACAAACTGAAGAAGGACGCCGACAAGCTGAAGACCGCCGTGGAGGGGGAGCGGAACGCGGCCGTCGCCTTCGGCAACCAGATCAAGGACGCCGAGGAGAACAACAAGAAGGTGTCCGTCGGCAAGGTGAGCCTGCACGTGGACGACGCCAAGAAGAAACTGCACGCCGACGCCAAGAGCGTGCAGAAGCGTGAGAAGATGGCGGCCGACATGGACGCCGCCTTGAAGGTGCGGGAGGAGTCGAAGGCGGTGCTGTACGGCCAACTGGACGAGATCCAGAACCTCCGCCGCACCCTGTCGGCCGACCTGGACGGCATCGAGGCCGAGTACAAGGCCCTCAAGCTGCAAGGGATGAAGAACAAGTACCACCGGGACGACAGCAAGCTGAGCGAAGTCCGCGAGGGCATCGAGAAGCTACGGGACAAGATGGCCGAGAAGCGTGCCCGCAACGACCTGGACACCGGCCGCGGCAACATCCAGACGCAGACCGAAACCCTGGGCAGCGTGGACGAAATCCTCGCCCCGCTCAGCGGCAAGTAACGAACGACGAACCTCGCGGGGCGGGCGGTGTCGGGGGAAACCCGATGCCGCCCGCCCCGCGGGCATTTCGGGTGGGCATTTCCCGCGGCGTCCGGCTACACTGCCTGTGAGGGCGTTCCTCTCATATCCCCCGGACGGAGTGCGAACCATGTGGGTCAAGATCGTGGCCGGTGTCGTCGCGGCCCTGGCGGTGGTCGGGGTCGGCGTGTACGTGGCGATGCCGAGTGACGGCGGGTGTGGCAGCAAGTGCCCCACGGCGGCCATCCAAGAGGAGTGCTGCGGCCACGGCGTGTGCCCGGCCGAGCCGGTGGACAGTTCGGACACCCCGAGTTGCTGCCCCGCCTGCACCGCGAAGGCGGTGGACACCGACGCCTTCGCCGCCTGCGGTGGCGGGCTGACCAGCGTCCCCGTGACCAAAGCCAAAGCGAAAATCTCCTGCTGTAGCGAGTGAACCCTCTTGGCGAACCCCGACCGTAAGGTCGGCGGGTGAGTGCGCATGTGGTTCGCACCCGCCGCCCTTGCGGGCGGGGTTCGCCAGGTCTGCCATGCCCCGGTTCGCCGTTCTGGATCACGACTGGCCGCACCCGCACCGCGATCTGCTCCTCGAACACGACGGGGTGCTGAGGGCGTGGCGGCTGCCGCCCGCGTTCGACCTCACTTCACCCGTCCCTGCCGAACCCAACTTCGACCACCGGCTGGCGTACCTCGACTACGAAGGGCCGGTGTCCGGCGACCGCGGCTCTGTCCGCCGCTGGGATTCCGGCGAACTGGTGTGGGAGTTCGTTTCCGACGACGACATCCGCGTGCGGCTGGAAGGGATGCACCTCCGCGGGCGGTTCCGACTGGTGAAATCGCGGGCGGGGTGGGTTTTCGAGAAAGCAGATTTCACCGCCGAGGGCACATGAGGGCACGAGAGGGAATCAGAGAATCTCACGCAGAGCCGCAAAGACGCAGAGAGAACAGTTGGCGATTGGTCTTCGCTCCTCATCTTCTCTGCGTCTTTGCGACTCTGCGTGAGATCTTGTTTTCTCCTGACCGCTTTCCTCATGTGCCCTCGGCGGTGAATCCTGTCCACCCTTCCCCTTGCCCGATCACCGGTTGCGTGCCAAATCATTCGCATGGTGGAATTCGTCGCCCGTGTGCCCGGTCTGTTCCCGTGGGATGCCATCTTCCTGACCGGCGATCACGACCGCCTCGGGCGGTGGAAGGCCGACGCCGTTCGCCTCGACTGGCAGGACGGGGCCTTCCGCACCCGCGTGGACCTGCCCGCCGGCGAGCGGGTGCAGTACCTGTTCACCCGCGGCAGTTGGCGACAGGCCGAACTCGACGCCCACGGCCGCGAGCACCTGCCCCGCCCGCTCACCGTGCTGCCCGGCCTTCACGTCGAAGTGGAGGTGCCCGCCTGGGGCCGCGAGTCGGTGCGGTATCACGCCGGCTTCCCGTCCTCCCACCTGCCGCACCCGCGCACGCTCGCCGTCCATTTGCCGTCCGGCTACGAGCACGACCCGCACCGCCGCTACCCCGTGCTGTACCTGCACGACGGGCAGAACGTGTTCGACGCGCACACCGCGTTCGCCGGCGTGCCGTGGCGGTGCGACGAGTCGGCCGAGCAGTTGGCCCGCCTGGGCGAGGTCACGCCGGTCATTCAAGTGGGCGTGTACAACACCCCCGACCGGCTGAAGGAGTATGGCCCGATCGACGGCCCGAATGACTTGTCCGCCGGGTACGGGCGGTTCCTGCTCGACGAGGTGAAGCCGTTCGTCGATGCCGCGTACCGCACCCGCACCGGCCCGGAACACACCGGCATTTGCGGGTCGAGCATGGGCGGGCTGATCTCACTCGAACTGGCCCGCCGCTTCCCGGACGTGTTCGGAAAGTGCGCCGCGCTTTCCCCGAGCCTGTGGTGGGATCACGAGCGGCTGATGCGACACCTGGGCGACCACCCGCACGAACTGGGCCGCTGCCGCGTGTGGCTGGACATGGGCACACACGAAGGGCCGAGCGGCGACGGCCCGCCGCCGATGGTCCGCCGCGCCCGCCGGCTGGCCGACCACCTGGGGCACTTCCCCCCGCACCAGTTCCGGTACACCGAGGTGCCCGGCGGCCTGCACAACGAGTGGGCGTGGGCCGCCCGCTTCCCGGACGTGCTGCGGTTTCTGTTTCCGGCGTGAGTTGGCTTTTTCGGGTGAACCGGCCGGATCTGTGCCTACAATACCGCCGACCCGCCGGGCGAGTCCGTCCGACCCGCCCCCGACCCCGACCCTTTCCCCTCCT
>JANNQE010001018.1:0-10864 GCA_031441625.1 Planctomycetia bacterium | reverse complement strand
TCCACTCGGCCTCGATCCGCTGTTTCTGGCGGGCGGTGCGGAACAGGAACTGGGAGGGTTTGATCAGCTTGTACGTCTGAAGCCGCGGCCGTGACATGCCCAGTGGGAGGATCGCCCGATCCGCACGACCAAGAGATCGCTCGCACGCGGATAAAGCCTCCCGCCAGGAGAGCAGTTGGAATGACTCCACCGGCTCGGGGGGCGTGCGGTAGTCGTCCTGTGAACACACCGTCAACAGCCACTCGGCCAGTTTGGCTTTGTCGGCCGGCCGGAACGACCGGGCCTTGAAGTCGAGTACATGCCATTGCTCGCCGCGGCGGGCGAGCTTCATGTAGTTCGCCGCCCCGTCGAGCACGAGCCCGTCGAACGCCACGGCACCGTCGTGACCCCGCTTGTGGGCTAACGCGTGCAGGCCGAACAGGAACCGGTACTCCTTCCCCGAAACCCCGAAGAACCGCATCACGTGCCGGGTGTACCAGCTCGAAAACCCGGCGTCGTCGGTCGGGATCTGTTCCGGCCGGAGGAATCGGACGCCCGCCTCGACCCGGTCGATCGGGTAGTTCGGGCTCGCCGCGAGGCAATCGACGAATGGCACCGCCGGCACCTGATCCGCCCGGAAGATGACGCCGTCGGTGATGACGTTGTGCGCGTTGAGCGACTGGGCCATGGCGAACGCCAGTGCCCGTGCGGTGCCGGTGACCACCTGGGCGGCGACCACGTTTTGGGTCGGCAGGTGGGGGGAACAAAGGGCCCCGTACAGGGTGTTGGCCACCAGCTTGAGGGCCCGGTCGATGCCCGTACCGGCCGACGCCGCCTTGGCTTCCGCCCGCAGTTCGATGAGGCGTTCGGCCAGCCGCCCGATCGGGTAGCGGACGGCGGCGTACTTCTCGTCCAGGTCGTCGGTGGTGACCAGGGTGCGGGCGGCGAGGTCGAGCTGCTGGTGCCAGTCCAGTGCGGCCGGGGTGCGCATCCGGTTGCGGAGGACATCGAGAGAGCCCCACGAGTCGGTTACGAACGCCTTCGGGTAGAACACCACGCTCTCGACCCGCAAGTTTTCGTACTCCGCCCGAACGGCCGGCGGCAGGGCCTGGATCATCATCCAGGTCGCCCACACGACGACCCCCGCCGACACCTCGTCCGTGTACAGGGTGCTGTACCCGTCGGCCGTCGCTGATCAGCCGGGCGTTCCCAACCCGAGCCCGACGGCGTGCGGCACGGCTCTTGTAATTCTTGAACGTGACGGCGTCGTCGGTACTCGGGACGAGGGCGTTGGGGGCGAGGGTGATGTCCCCGGTCACCTTGACGAACCACGCGTCCCAGCCGGCGGCCTCACGGCCCAACCGCTCGACCACCTCCTTGAGCGTGAGAGCGGCATTGCCCGGCTCCCACACCGCCGGCCGGCCGACGTACACGGCCATCTCCCGCAGGATCGACGGGTAGCAGCTGCTCAGGTCGATGTCGCGGAACTGTCCCGGAGACGGGTGGAAGAGGGTGGCCGGAGACCGGCTGAAGAGGAGGCCGCCGTGCGTCTGCCCGGTCTGCCAGCCGTACCGCGATACCCCCGGCATGCCGACGACCTCGGCCGATCCGGCGGCGAACTGGTCCTTGATCGCCCGGAGTGAGGGGGCCGACGGCGGTGTCGAGTGACCGGTTGATGGAGTCGTAGAGGCGTCGATGCGGGCCACGTCGCGCAGGATCAGGTTGGCCGCCCGGAGGCCGGGTGTGGCATGACACCGGGGGATGTCGGCATCGTCAAATCCCAGTTCTTGATAGATCCGCTCGTGCAGGCCGGCCATCCGCTCGGCCACCCCCAGCGTCAGGACGGCGTCCGCCGCCGCATACCGGTACGCCCGTTTCGGGTCGGTGCGGAACACCCGCCGCATGGCCGGCTTCTCCTCCGGCCCGATCCCCTCCGTCTTGCTCATCCCGAGGAACGAAGTTGCCAGGTCGTCGAGTGTCCCGCCGCCGAACGCCACCATCGTGTCGAACGTGCTGACCCGGATACCGTACAAGTCATCACCGACCCGCACGTGCTGGACCACCGGCGGTCGGAACCGCTCGGCCCCTCGACCGGTCAGGCCGATGACCCGCGTGTCCCGGACGACGAGCGGGGCCGACGACTGATCCTGTGGCAGCAGGACGGAGGCCCAGAACTGCCGCCCGAACGCCCGGAGGAAGTCCGCGGGCATGAAGTGGCCCACCAGTTGAATGTGGATGTCCGCCGCCCACTTAGCGTCACCGTCAACCGAGAGCCGTCCGTCCGCATCGTCATCGTCCACAAGCATCGCGAATCCGGCCGAGCGGGTGAGCAGCACTGCCGCGGGGAGACCATACAGGTCGGTCAGAACCCGTGCCGGCGAGAGGGTCGGGGTGATGACTGCGGGCGGGCGAACGAGGATCCTTTTCGCCACGGCGGTGTACTTCGCAGCCCATCGCGGGCCGAACCAGTGGGCACGCGGGGCGGGCAGATCGGACGAGTGATAAACTTGGATCCGCATCTCGTCCCCGACTCGCACGGCGAATTGGACACTAAGCGTGTCGGACTGCTGAAATTCAGTGTCCACGGCGATTACGACGGGTTCGGTCGTGGCCAGTGAGGCCCAGGTGATCTTCGATCGTTTCACAGTCTGCTCCTTGGATGAGGGGTGGCTTCGTCTCCCGGCCGATGGGCGTGACTGCCCCCTGACCGGCTGAGGCGGCGTGTGCCCGGCGTCGGCTCGGCCGGGGTGCACGAAGCTGGGTTGGATCAGGCGACGGGGCTTGAAGAAGACTGGTTGTTGCGGCTGGCGGGCTCGACGTCACAGTGGTCGGAATGAGGCACTCCCGGTTGCCGACCTGGGGTGTCGCTACTCGCCTTACCCCCCAGGCCGACGTCAGTTGCTCGTTGACCTGTCTCGCTCCCTTCGGTCGCAAGCCCACCGCCTTCAGGGCGGTGTGAGCGGTTCGCCCTTTCACCCCGCTCATCCGTCGGCTCGCGGGGAATCTTCCGACGACCTCATGGTCGGACCATGAGCAGCTGGACGGCGATCACATCCGCTTGGCCGAAGGTGGGCAGTGCGTACCACGGGTCGGCCGCCCGCTCGGCAGCCTTCGCCTCTTCCCGATCCAGGTTGCGGATGGTCCGCCGCTTTCGGCCGTGCGGACGCACCTGCGGTACTGAACTGCCCGCCGGTGACGCCCCCTGAACATTTGGATGGGCGAGTGTGGAGTCGCACCTGAGCAGTGGTCGGTCGGTCACGAATATGAGCCGCTGCTTTTCGTCCCGCGTCATTGCCCCGTATGTCGGTCCGCCGGCTCCTAAGCAGCGGCCGTCGAGCACGCACATCTTCCCGTCGATCACCGACGCGTTGGACGTCACCGCGGCGGCTGTCTCCAGCAACGCCAAATCCCCCGACCGCAATCGCCAATCGGCCACTCCGGTAGCCGGGTGGTCGGGCGGCACCCGCCAAAAGTAACACGACTCCCGGTCGAAAGCGGACGGTGCGGTGAACCGCTCCCCGGACAGCAGCATCGCGTGGTCGGTCGGCGGGCCAGGGAGCAGCACGCCGCTGACCGGCAGGGTGCCCCGGATGCCCGAGGTGAATGGCTCGCCCTCGCCGGTGTCGGCCCACCGCGGGTTCACACCTTCGATCACCCCCAGCCGAGCCATCAGGTTCCTGGTGGGCGGTTGGCCACCGCGGACCACCAGGTTCACCAGGGTGTGGCTCACCCCCAAGGCGTGGGCCAGCCTTGTTTGATTCGCGTCGTACCTGCGTGCCAGGACGAGCCGCACCCGCTCGCGGGCGGCCTCCTGCCACGCCACCTGGTCAGGCGTCGGTCGCTTGCCCATCGTGTGTTTCCTGTTGAAGTGCCGGGTCACTTGCAATATAATCTATAGAGCTGTTATAAAGCTGCAAATTCTTCTCTCCCGATTTCGTACCCCAGCGGGCGAGAGGAGTAGGGATGGGGAAGGTCATGACCTAACAGGCAGGCGAATGGTTGGGGGTAAGCGTTTCAGTCGAGACGCCGATGCCGACACCCTTGTCAGGGTCGGTGGGAACCAGCCCTCCCTCACCCGTGTGTTGTGGCATCGTGGGCGGCATCCTCCCGCTAAGAGATGTGCTTGTCGAGGTGCAGAGGTGTGACCCAGTGAAAGGGAGCATAGACAGTTGTTGGGCAGGGACGCCCTCAATGCGAGGTGTGCCGATGGCTGAAGAGCAAACCGCCCCGCTCACGGTGAAGGCCGCCGCCTGCGAGTTGGGCGTCAGTGCGGCCTTGGTCTACCTCCTCGTCCAGCAAGGGCTCATCCGGCACGAGCGGCATGGCGTCGGGCGGGGCACCATCCGCATCCCGCCCGACGCACTGGCTGAATACCGGAAGAGCCGGGAGCGAGGCGGGGCGGCTCCTCCGCCCTTGACGCCCCCGCCGCCGGTCAAGCCGCCCCGGCCGAGGCACCTGCGGCTGAAGCCCTGAGTAGCTCCTCGCGGAGGAAGTCGGTCCTCTGCCCGAGGTGTGAGTAAACCTTGGCCAGCATGCTCCCGTCGGCGTGGCCGAGCAGGGCCGCGACAGTCAGGTGGTCCACGCCGGATTCGAGCAGCCGGGTGGCGAAGCTGTGGCGGATGGCTGTGAGGGCGTACTTCGTCCCGTGCTTCACCGCCTCCATCACCGTGAGCTTCTTCCTCGCCTCACGAATGAGGTGCGTCTGAGATTTCGCGAGGGTCTTCCCGCCCGTCTTGTACGTCGGCGGGAGCGTGGCGGCGAGGGCGGCGACTTTCTGCGGGTCGAGTTCCCACCCGCGCCGTTTGAGTTCCTCCCGCCCGAGCCGCTGCTGAAGCCGACAGAACCTGTTGTTGAACGCCTGGGCGTCCCATTTGTTGCCGTCCTCGTTGCGGAACAGCGGGCCGGAAGGGTGGCGGGCACACAACCCAGCGACGATCTGCTCGGAAGCCGGGGTGAGGTAGATGTACCGCCATCGCTTCTTGCCCTTGGACTCAGCGGGCGGCAGTTCGACCCGCCCCCGATCCAAACGAAGGTGACGACCCTCGATCAGCCGAACTTCCTGCACGCGGGAGCCGGTCTCCCAGCAGAAGGTAAGGAGGTCGCGGAACTGGTCGTCCGAGGCGCGGGCGAGGAGGCCGTTAAACTCCGCTCTGGTGAGCACCTGCTCGCGGCGTTTCGGGGGGGGCTTGTCCACCCCACGGACGGGCGATTTGGCGATGTGGCCCATCTTCACCGCCCAAGTGAACGCCCGCTGGACGGCGGTGATGGCCCCGCGGCGGTGGTTCGGTCCCCACCGCGGATGTGCGTCGGCCCAGTTGGAGACGTGGAAGGGTTTGAGGCTCTCGACGGCGAGCGTCCAGCGATCGGGGAGCGAGTTCAGGAAACTTTCCAGGTGGTTCTGATACCACTCGGCCGTGCGGCCGGGTCGGTGGATCTTGCTCCAGCCGATGAACAGGTCCACGACGGCGTAGGCGAGCGGGCCGGTGGAGTGGGCGGGGGTGGATTGAGACGTTGGGGCCGGTTCAGCCCCGGACATCAACTGGTGCCAGCGAACGCGCCAGTTGCTCGTCGGGTCCGAGGTTGACCTGCTTGGTGCCGAGCTGGACGTACCAGCGGTTCTTCTTGGGGCGGAAAAAGGGTTCCGGACCGTTCTTCTTCGACATGGTCTGGGCCTCCGGTGGAGCACGGGTGTGCCGGAAGGCCGCTCGGCCCCTGGGGTGAGTTTGCGGCTCACCTCAGGGGTGTTTCTCTGGCACTGCCAGACTTTGGCGGGTGCCGCAGAAACTTCGACTCGTCAGAAGTGCTAGAAAATCAGGCGATTTCGAGTGGGCAGTCCCGGGGTTGAACCGGGGACCTAGCGATTTTCAGACTCTTCCTCCCGCTCCCGCAACGCCTGAAACTCAGGCCATTCCGCACGCCGACGCCGCGCCGAGTAGTGCCGGGCGTAGTGAACCCGTCAGTTCCGCCCCCGACCTCGCCACCGTCCTGAACTTGCTCGCCTCCCTCTCCCCCGAACAACGGCACGCCCTGGCCGCACTGCTCACTGTTCCGACTCCGCCCCGTGCGCCAGTTCCGCACGCCGACGATTCGCTCCCGTGGGAGAAGAGAGAGGCGAAGGGGGAAACCGGGTGACGGTGGCGTTCGCCCCGTGGCGGGCCGCGTAGGCGTTCCGTCGGGCTGTTCACGGGTCCTTCCGCCGGCGGTTCAAGAACGCCCCCACAGGGAACAGGCGGCACTACCGACACACTTTCTTTTGTCACCCCGACGAGTCAAGCCATGCTCACCGACCGCCGCCAGTTCGCCGACACCCGTTTCCGCACGTTGCGAATGAAGTGGCTGGCCGAGCTGCCCCCCGACGGGTGGGAAGGCACGTCGCACGAGCTGGGTGAAGTGCTGGCCACATTCGCCGACCAGCACAGGCTGATTGCGTTTGTGCCGACGTGTCCGGGGCGGCAGGTGGCGGGACTGGTGCCGTTCCTCACCGTCATCGGGTTCACGCTCACCCACAACCGCACCAAGCACACCCGCACGCTGCGGTTCATCCGTTCCCCGATGCGGAGGACTCGCATAGAAACCGCCTGATGAGCTGCTCAATCTGCCGCGTACTGAGGCGATAAGCTCCGGCTCGAGGGTGAGGGATGGAAGAGAAGGCGCTACTGCGAATGCTGACCCAGGAGTGGTTCCGCCTGCGGGTATCGGGGGCGGGAACCTACGATGGACAATCGCTTCGATTCATCCCTTCACGGCCAGTTTGAAGCGGCGGTCCGCTTCGGCCCAATCGACGAACGACAGGAACTTGTCCACATAGTCGGCCTTCTTGTTCTGGTAGTCGATGTAGAAGGCGTGTTCGTACACGTCGATCACCACCAGCGGGGCGGACATCCAAAGCGGCCCCTGGGCGTGTTCGTCGCTCACCACGTTGTACAGCCGGCCGTTCACCGGATGCACCACCAGCATCGCCCACCCCGCCGCCGCCTTCGCACTGGCCGCGAAGTCCGCCGCCCACTTGTCCACCGTCCCGAACCGCTTGGCGACGGCCGCCTTGATCCCTTCCGGCGGGTCAGTCGCCTTCAGCGCCAGCCCGTCGAAGTAGAGTTCGTGCAGGATGACGCTGTTCCCGCGGCTCGACTGAATCTGTTTCAGCCGCTCGAACGCGGCCGGGTCGATGGCGGTGCCTTTGGTGAAGCTGTCCTCGAACTTCGCCTCCGCCCCGGCGAACGCCTTGAGCGCCCCGCCGTAGTGGGCCGTGTGGTGCGGGCTGATCTGCTCGGCGGACAGGAACCCCGGCACTTCCTTGAACTTGGGCGGCTTCGGCTTGCCCGTCACCAGCCCGCTGTCGGCGAACGGCGACTTGTCCGGCTCGGCGGCATCGGCGTGCCCTGGCACCAACAGCGCCCCGGCGGTGGCCCCGGATGAGGCGAAGAAGAAGTTGCGTCGGGTGAGCGGGGTCATGGGTTAACTCTCTGGTCGTGGTGAGGGCGAACGGTCAGTGTGAATGGCGGTGGTGGATGTCAGGGTAGTGGGGGTGGGTGTGGCGCATGGGCGGGTGACGGTGCGGGTGGGTATGCGGTTCACCGGGCGGGTCGTTCGGGCCGTGTTCATGCTGGTGGTGTTCATCGTGGACGTGGGCGTGTTCGTGGAACAGTTCCTCGTGGTCGTGTTCGTGGTCGTGCTTCTCCGTGAGATGCAGCCACACCCCGACCCCCATCAGCGCCGCCGCCGCGACGAACAGCAGTGTGGGGAGGTCGCCCAGGAGCGGGATCGACACCAGGGCCCCGACGAACGGGGCGACGGAGAAGTACGCCCCGGTGCGAGCCGTGCCGAGGCCCCGCAGCGCCAACACGAACAGGGTCAGGCTCACGCCGTACCCGGCCAGCCCGACGGCGGCGGACGCGGCGACCGTCCACCCGTCCGGCAGCGACGCCCCGCGGGCCAGCGCGATGCCGACGTTCACCCCGCCGGCCACCACCCCCTTGATGGCGGCGATCTGCACCGGGTCGCCGGCCGACACCTGGCGGGTCAGGTTGTTGTCGATGGCCCAGGCGAGGCACGCCCCGGTTACGGCGAGCGGCCCCCACACGCCGCCGGCCGTCACCCCGCCCTCCCACGACAGCACCACCCCGCCGGCGGTGATGGCCGCCATGCCCAGGGCGATGCGGCGGTCGAAGTTCTCCCGGAACACGACCCAAGCGAGGACGGCGGTCAGCACCCCTTCCAGATTCAACAGGAGCGAGGCGGTGGACGCCGAAGTGACGGTCAGCCCGAGCATGAGCAGCAGCGGGCCGACCACCCCGCCGGCCGCCACCGCGCCGGCGAGCCAGGGCAGATCGGCACGCCGTAGTGGTGCCTCAGCCGATTTCCCCCGACACCGAGAGCCGAGCCACCACACGGCGAGTCCACACCCGGAGGCGAGGTAGAGCAGGCCGGCGAGCAGCACCGGGTCGGTTCGCCCGACGAGCAGCTTGGCGAACGGGGTGCTGGCCCCGAACAGGGCGGCGGCGGCCAGCGCGTACAGTACCCCACGAGCCGGCCGGGTGTGCGTGGCGGTCATGGGGGCGCTCCTGGGGTTCACCTTCGGCGGGAGGAGGTCACTCCTTGAACTTGCCGGACGAAGGCTTACCGCCGACCTCCCCGGTCACGTCCCCGGCGAAGTCGGCCACGTTCCCGATGCCGGGGTCGGTGCCGACGAACTTCGCCGCCTTGCCGTCCTTCTCGTCGGCCGGTTTCAGGCTGATGGTCATCGGCGGCACCACCTTGCCGTCCTTCGTCTTCGTCTCTTTCGTGGTGAGGGTGAGTTCCTTGCACGCCACCGGCAGCGGCTTGGCGGTCTTGTCGTCCCCCTTGATGAACAGGACGTAGCACTCCTTCTTCTCGTGGCTCACGGTGAACTCGGCGTGGTACTTGCCCAGGTCGAAGATCACCCCGCCGTTCGGCCCCTCGCCGTGGGGGTGGTCGTCGCCGTCGTCGTCCGGCTTCTTGTCCCCGCTCGGCTTAGTGCCCGCGCCGGTCGTCGAAGTCGCGGGCTGCGGGCCGCACCCGGTCACGGCCAGCGCGGCCACCAGCAGGCCGAGGGTCAGCAGTTTCACACTCTTCATCGCGTCACTCCGCAGGTGAAAGGGGAACAGGGGCGGCGTCCGTGCCGGCATCGACCTCCCGCAACAGGTCCGCGTCGGACCCGGTGCGGCGGGTGAGTCTCTCGGCGTCCTGGCCGGAGAATTTCCAGAACAGGCCGGGGTGGAGCAGGAACTCGCAGAACGTCGAAGTCACCAACCCGCCCAGGATCACCGTGGCCACCGGGTAGAGGATTTCCAGCCCCGGCTTCTTCCCGCCGACCACCAGCGGCACCAGCCCGATGCCGGCGGTCAGGGCGGTCATCAGCACCGGGGCGAGCCGTTCCAGGCTCCCCCGCAGCACCGTGTCCTTCGAGAAGGGTTGCCCCTCCTCCTTCATCAGGTGGACGTAGTGCGTCACCAGCAGAATGCCGTTACGGACGGCGATGCCCCCGAGCGACACGAACCCGACGAGGCTGGCGACGGTGAGTGTCTGCCCCGTCAGCACCAGCGCGATCACCCCGCCGACGAACGCCGTCGGGATGGCGTTCAGGATTTGCAGCGTCACCCGCCACGACGGGAACAGCATCATCAGCACGATGAAGATGCCCGCCACCGACACGACGGCCAGCACCGCGATCAGTTGCGTGGCCGACCGCTGCGCCTCGAACTGCCCGCCGAACTCGACGAAGTACCCCGGCGGCATGGGCACGCGCTCTCGCACCCGCTTCTCGATCTCCCGCGCCGTGGTGTCCAGGTCGCGGCCGGACACGTTGCACCGGATGGTCTGCCGGCGGCGGACGTTCTCCCGGTTGACGAGGTTCGGCCCGCTCGCCGTGTCCGGGAAGTCGGCCACTTCTCGCAGGCGAATTTGCCCGCGGCCGTTCGGCAGGTCGAGCCGCAGTTCCCCCAGCTTGGACGGGTCCGAGCGGTACGGCTCCTTCAGTTTGACCACCAGGTCGAACCGCCGCTGCCCTTCCAGCACCACCGACACCGCCTCCCCCTTGAGGGCCGTCTGCACGAACTCGGCGACGTACTCCCGGCTCAGCCCGTGGCGGGCGAGGTCGTCCGCCCGCAGGACGACGTGAATCTCGTCCACCCGCTCCTGGGTGTCGAGGATCGGCGGGGTGACGCCCGGCACGTCGGCGATGGCGTCGCGGATTTGAATCGACAACTCGCGGAGCTTGTCCAGGTCGTCGCCGTACAGCTTGATGGCGATCTGCGCGTTCACCCCGGAGAGCATGTGGCTGATGAGGTGGGAGAGGGGCTGCTCGGCGTCGATCTCCACCCCCGGCACGTTCGCGTGCAGGTCGGCCAGCAGTTGCTTCAGGAACTCGTCGCGGCGGCCTTCGGCGTCCGGGTTCATGGTCATGATGTACTCGCCCACGTTCACCGGCTGGGCGTGTTCATCCAGTTCCGCCCGCCCCGTCCGCCGGGCGTAGTGCAGCACCGGCCCGTCCGGGTGGGCCGGCGTCTTCCGCAGGCGTTCGAGCCGGGCGACGATCAGTGCCGACGCCTCGTTCGACGCCTTGAGCGACGACCCGCCGGGCAGGGCGACGTTGATCTGCACGCTTCCCTCGTCGAACTTGGGCAGGAAGTCGGCCCCCAGCGTGGACAGCCGCCACCCGCAGAAGGCCACCACCGCCAGGGTCATCAGCCACAGTGTACCGGCCCGCCTCATGCTGAACCGGATGAGGAACCCGGCCGCCCACTTGAGGAAGCGGAGCAGGAAGCCGTCCTTGTGCCCGTGCCCGGCCTTCATCCGGCCGAGCAGGTAGTACGACAGCACCGGGGTGACGGTGAGCGACACCACCAGCGAGGCCAGAATCGACACG
>JANNQE010001017.1:0-2517 GCA_031441625.1 Planctomycetia bacterium | reverse complement strand
AACCCGGCGTCGTGCGGGGTGATTCGCAACTCCGAGTCCGGCACGAACCGGCCGTTGTGGAACGCGAGCATGGTGTCGCCCTTCTCCGCAAGTGTGGCCTGGCGTAGCCGCCGACATGATACGCCGGTGGTGACGGGCGGTCGCCGGCCGCCCATTTCCGTTGCCCGCGGTGGGAACCGAAGGTACAGTTTGGGTGTCGAAGTGTCGGTTCCCGCCGCGTCCCGCGTCTGCGCCCCCGAGGCCGTGTTCATGCTCCGGATTGCTCCTCTGACCGCCTTCGCGGTGGTGTTGCTCACATGCCCGGTGTTTGCTGCTGATACGCCGAGCTACCTGCACGAAGTCGTGCCCGTGTTGACGAAGACCGGGTGCAACCAGGGGTCGTGTCACGGGAAGGGGGCGGGGCAGAACGGGTTCAAACTGAGCCTCCGCGGGTACGACCCGGAAGCCGACCACCGCGGCCTGACCCGCGAGTTCGACGGCAGGCGGATCGACCCGACCGAGCCGACGAAGAGTCTGCTCGTCACCAAGCCGCTCGCCGCTGTGCCGCACGAAGGCGGCCGCATCTTCAGCGCAAGCAGTCGCGAGTATCAGACACTCCTCGCCTGGATTCAGGCCGGGTGCCCAGGGCCGGACGCGAAAGCCCCGAGCATTTCCAAACTCGAAATCACCCCCGGCGACAAGGTGATGAAGCCGGGCGACACGGTGCCGCTCACCGCCACCGCCACCTTCTCCGACGGCACCCGCAAAGACGTGACTTGGCTGACCAAGTTCGACACGAACGACGCCGCCGTGTGCGAAGTCACCCCCGCCGGCGTGGTGAGTGCGAAGCGGAACGGGGCGACGGCCGTGCGGGCCGCATTCCTCACCGAAGTGGCCGTGTTCACCCTCGCCGTGCCGTTCGACAAGCCGGTGGACGAGGCCAAGTTCGCCGTCCGCAACAACGCCATCGACGACGGCATCTTCGCCAAGCTGAAGGAACTGCGGATCGAGCCGAGCGCGCTGAGCGGCGACGCCGAGTTCCTGCGGCGGGTGTTCCTGGATGTCATCGGCACGCTGCCCACGCCGGCCGAAGTGCGGGCGTTCCTGGCGGACACCGCCACCGACAAGCGGGCGAAGGTGATCGACCGCTTGCTCAACCGCCCGGAGTTCACCGACTACTGGACGCTGTTCCTGTCGGACCTGTTGCAGAACCGTAAGGAGCGCGACCACGACGTCCGCGGCGTGAAGGGCGTGCGGCAGTTCCACGCCTGGATTCGGGAGCAGGTGGCGGCGGGGAAAGGCTGGGACGAGATCGCCCGCGGGGTGCTGACCGCGACCGGCGACACCAGCACCAACCCGCAGGTGGGGTACTACGTCGTCACGGTCGGCGAGCACCGCGAGGTGGAGAAGAGTGAAGCCGCGGAGAGCGTGGCCCAGGCGTTCCTCGGCACCCGCATCGGCTGCGCCCGCTGCCACAACCACCCGCTCGAACGGTACACGCAAGACGACTTCTACCACTTCAGCGCGTTCTTCACCCGCATCAAGCTGGAACGCAAAGACCCGAAGGTGGGCCTGACCGAACTGAAGGTGAGCCACAACGACACGAACCAGAACAGGCAGCCGGTGCAGGTGCGGCAGCCCCGCACGAACAAGATGCTGAACCCGCAGGTGCTCGACCGCTCGGCCGTGAGCGTGAGCACCATCGACGACCCGCGGACGAAACTGGCCGAGTGGATCGTGTCGCCGGCGAACGAGCAGTTCAGCGGGGCGATGGTGAATCGCGTGTGGAAGCACTTCCTGGGCGTCGGGCTGGTGGAGCCGGTGGACGACCTGCGGGCGACCAACCCGCCGAGCGTGCCGGCCGTGTGGGCCACGCTTAAAACCGAGTTCGTGAAACAGAAGTACAGCTTGAAAGAGCTGTTGCGGTTCGTGGTGTCGTCGCGGACGTACCAACTGACCAGCGCGACCACGCCGGGCAACGCCACCGACGGCCGCTTCTACTCGCACTACTCCGCCCGCCGCCTGCCGGCCGAGGTGCTGCTCGACGCCATCAGTGCCGCCACCGGCAGCCGCGAGAAGTTCGACGGCTACCCGGACGGCGTGCGGGCCATTCAGATCCCCGACCCCGGCTCGCACTCGGCCTTCCTGAAAATGTTCGGCAGCAGCGAGCGGGTGACGGCGTGCGCCTGTGAACGCAACGGCGACGTGACCCTGCCGCAGTTGCTCAGCTTGCAGAACGGCGAGTTGCCGAACAAGGTGAAGTACGGCACGGTGATGGAACCGCTGAACGCCAAGCAGCCCGACGCGACGGCGTTCACCGAGGATCTGTTCCTGCGGACGCTCGGCCGGGTGCCGTCGGCGGACGAGGTGGCGGCGGTGAAGAAAGCCCTGGCCGGCGGCGACCACTACATCGAGGTGTACCGCGACGTGCTGTGGGCGCTGCTGAACGCGAAGGAGTTCGCGTTCAACCACTGACGCCCGACCGCCCCCGAGAGGCCCGACCGTGAGGGAGGGCGCCAGAGGCCTCTGGCGCCCTCC
>JANNQE010001016.1:0-2613 GCA_031441625.1 Planctomycetia bacterium | reverse complement strand
GGCTCCCGCGCGGGCGTCGGGCGCGCCGACCCTGGTTTTGTGGGTCGGGTGGGTGGGCGCGTGCTAAACGCTGGTTGGACCCACCCTACGCAAACCCGACCGCTGAGCCGCCCTGGGTAGGGTGCTTATGATACGGCGAGGCGGCAGTGTCCCTTCAGTGAGGTCGGGCACGTCCACAATTCGAGTGAACCCGACCGAGACCGGGAGAGTCACTCCGATCCCGATGCCCCGGAGTCCGCGAGTGCCGACCGACCCCCGCCTCACCCGCCTGGACGACACCCGCGTGCGGGTCGAAAACCCCTACGGGATCGAAACCACGCTGTTCGCCGACGAGCGGGTGCCGGTCGAGTCGGCGGCGGTGACGGAGTTGGTCGAGTTGCTCGCCCTTCAGGAGACCGTGCGGCAGGTGGCCGAGGCCGCCCCGGACAGTTTCGACTGCGACCCCCGCATCGTCCGCGTCGCCATCACCCCCGACTTCCACAAGGCCCGCGGCATCCCGGTCGGCACCGTGCTGGCCACCCGCGGGTTCATCGTCCCGCAGGCCATCGGGAGCGACATCAACTGCGGGATGCGGCTGCACACCACCACCCTGCGGCCGGACGAGATCGCGGGGAAGGTGGACGAACTCGAGACCGCGTTCCGGTCGATCTACTTCGAAGCCGGGCGGAACATCCCGATGACCCGCCAGCAGCGGTACGGGATGCTCACCGGCGGGCTGGAAGGGTTGCTCGACGCCACGCCGGCCGACCTGAATGAAGGGCTGTGGCCGCTGGTGCGGGAGCTGGACGTGGGCGGCCAGCTCGACCGGGTGGAGCGGCGGGGTAGCCTGCCCGCCTCGCGCGTGTTCGGGCTGACGGACTTCCTCGGCGAGGACGACCGCCTCAGCCGCGACGGGCAGATCGGCAGCATCGGCGGCGGGAACCACTTCGTCGAAATCCAGAAGGTGGAGAAGGTGCTCGACGGGCCGGTGGCGCACGCCTGGGGGCTGAAGCCGGGGGTGGTGACGGTGATGGTGCACACCGGGTCGGTGGGCATCGGGCACCTGTGCGGCGGGCACTACCGGGACGTGGTGCGGAAGATTCACCCGAAGACGCTGAAGCACCCGGCGAACGGCGTGTTCATCCTGCCCGAGGGGGACCGCCACCGCGAGCACGCCGAGCGGTTCTGGGACGCCCTGCACAACGCCGCCAACTTCGCCTACGCCAACCGCCTGTTCCTGGCGGTCATGGCGGTCGCCGGGATGCGGAAGGTGTTCGGTGACCGGGTGGGGGCCGAGCTGCTGTACGACGCCCCGCACAACTTCATCTGGCGGGACGAGGTGGACGGCGAAGAAGTGGTGATCCACCGCAAGGGAGCGACGCCGGCCCGCGGGTTCGAGGCGATGGCCGGCACGCCGTTCGAGTACCACGGCGAGCCGGTGCTGGTTCCTGGGTCGATGGGGGCGAGCAGTTTCGTCATGGTCGGCCAGGGGAACGCCGAGTCGATGGCCAGCGCCAGCCACGGGGCCGGGCGTGTGCTCAGCCGGGGTCAGGCGATGCGCGGGTTCGACGACGAGTTCCGGGAGTTCATGACTCGGTTCCGGGTGGTCACGCCGACCGACCTGCGGCGGGCCGACCTCCGCCAGCGGCCGGACATCCTGGCCAAGAAGTTGGAGGAGATCAAGCAGGAGGCCCCGTTCGCGTACAAGGGGATCGGCCCGGTGGTGAGCACCCTGACGGCCGCCGGCATCGCCCGCCCCGTGGCGGAACTCACCCCGCTCATGACGGTCAAGGGATAAGGCAAGTGGGTGAAGGAAGGGTGCCGGCGGGCGTAGGTGCGGCAGGGCCGGACACTCGGTCGTCCGGGACGGGTGGCACGGGGGCCGTCACCCACGCCGCCGACCGCCTAGAGCCTGTTAGGAACTGTGGGACTGGGATTGCTGGTGGCACAGGCATTCCTGCCTGTGTCGGGGGGTGTGGGCACAGGCAGGAATGCCTGTGCCACCAAGAAACACTGGGATTTCAGCCCTCCCTCAGTTCATAACAGGCTCTAGAGAGCAGTCAGCATTGCCGGCGGGGCGAGTTCGTTTTCCACCCCGGACTTGAACACCCGGCGGACGCGGCCGACGTGGATGTTGCTATTCTTCCGGCTCCACTTCTTGTCGATCATCCGCTGACGCACCGCCTTCATCGCCAGCGGGCCGAATGACGTGGGCGTACGTTTCCTGTACCACCCGCACCGTCTGCTTGCACTTGGCCAACTCGTCGGTGTTCGAGGCTCTGCAAGACCCCGACCTGGAGTGGCTGATCGTGGACTCGACCGTCATCCGCGCGCACCCGGCCGCGGCCGGGGCGGGAAAAAAGGGGACGGCAGCGGCGGTCAGTGGGAGCAGGCCCTCGGTCGCAGTCGGGGCGGGTTCGGCACCCAGGTGCCTGTCGCGGTGAGCGGCCTCGGACTGCCGGTCCTGGAGTTCCCCACGAAAAATGGACACGGGGTTAATTCTACAGCGCCGGATGCCGCAACTCTTTACGCTGCCGAGGTTCGGGCTACAACTCCGATCAGAACCGTCCCCGGTCGGAGGGCGAGATGGACCTCAATGAACTGCGGCGGCTGAAGCCGGAGCTGGAGACGTTT
>JANNQE010001015.1:0-1517 GCA_031441625.1 Planctomycetia bacterium | reverse complement strand
AACCCCTACGCCGTCAGCCCTTCATAGTGCGGCAGCCCTACACCTCGAGCTCGCTACGTAGTCCAATGCGTCGAGGATCGCGGAGCCGGGACGGGGATCTCCCCGAATAACTGTATAGTGCTGATCGCGTTTGCCCCAAGTGATGTTGGGCCACACATGGCCCCCGACAACCGTTATTACATTCGGGCTGGTGCCCATACAGTCCAGGCTAGGGCTGCCGCACTATGAAGGGCTGACGGCGTAGGGGTTTACGCTATCACAGGGGTTCCGGGAGGAACCCCAATGACTCTGCCGCTGGCCGCCGTGTTCGCCGATCTGCCCGACCCGCGGCGGGAGACGGCGAACAAGTTGCACGCCCTGACCGACATCCTGGTCCTCGCCACCTGTGCGGTCATCGGCGGGTGCGACACGTGGGACGACATCGCCGAGTATGGGGAGACGAAGGCCGACTTCTTCCGCCGCTTCCTGCCGCTCGCCAACGGCATCCCGAGCGCGGACACGTTCAGCCGGGTGTTCGCCAAGTTGAACCCGGCCCGGTTCGCCGACGCGTTCGGGCGGTGGGTGGCGGCGGCATGCGAGGGGGCCGGGCTGGTGCCGGTGGCCATCGACGGCAAGGCCGCCCGCTCCGCCCCGGCGAACACCGCCACCGGCCGCCTGACGGTGGTGAGCGCGTGGGCGACCGCCCACCGCCTGACCCTCGGCCAGGTGGCCGTGCCGGACGGGTCGAACGAGATCGGGGTGATCCCCGAGTTGCTCGGCGTGCTGGAACTGAAGGGGGCCATCGTGACGATCGACGCGGCCGGCTGCCAGGTGGAGAACGCGCGGCTCATCCGCGAGCGGGAGGGGCATTACCTGCTGGCCGTGAAGGGGAATCAGCCGACCCTGCACGCTGCGGTGGAGGGGGCGTTCTCGCGGGCGTGCGAGGCCGAGTTCGAGGGGGTGAGGCACGACACGCACGTGGGCATCGAGGACGGGCACGGGCGGCACGAGGAGCGGAGCGTGACCGTGTTGCCCGCTCCGGCCGACCTGCCGGGCGAGTGGGTGGGGGCGAACGCCGTGGTGCAGGTGTGCCGCGAGCGGGTGGTCGATGGGGTGCGGACGAGCAGCACCCACTACTACCTGAGCAGTCACGCCGGAACGGCGGCCGAGCTGGGCGGGTTCATCCGCCGGCACTGGGGCATCGAGTCGATGCACTGGGTGTTGGATGTCGTGTTCCGGGAGGATGACAGCCGGGTGCGGGAGGGGCACGCCGGGGCCAACCTGGCGATGGTGCGGCGGGTGGCCGTGTCCCTACTCCGCCGGGCCCCCGGAACGAAGCGGGCGACCACCCCGACCAAGCGGAAGAAAGCCGGCTGGGATGACAACTACCTGCTGCAAGTGTTGCAAGGGATTTCAGGCTGATGTAGTGCGGCAGCCCTAACCCGCGAGGTGTCGAGATTATCCTTTATACATTGACGCAAAGGCACGTGGAGATTCCAAATACCGATGGGCTCCCTGGCTGGCCAAAAAGCAGATTG
>JANNQE010001014.1:0-13533 GCA_031441625.1 Planctomycetia bacterium | reverse complement strand
CGCCCGCATCGGAACAGAGCGGGCGGGACGCCCGCGCTCCCGGAAACACCGATCCCTACTTCCGCACGCCCAACTGCACCAACTGACCGGTGAAGTTCGCTGTTGTCGCGGTCCACTCGCCCACCTTGCCGCCGCCGCCGTTCACCCCGTTCGCCAGCCCGCGGGTGAGCACGTACCAGCAGAAGAAGCAGTGGTTGTTCGTCGCCCCCGGCAGGGCGTCCGGGTCGCGGGCCAGGATTTCATCGCGGATCGCGGTCAGGCCGTCGCGGAACAGCTTGCCCACATACGGGTGCTCGCGGCCGGCGCGAATGATCTCCTCCGCGCTCTGGTGGTGGATGTTGCCGATGGTCAGTTGGTCCAGGTCCGACGCGAACCCACAGCACGGCTTCACCTCGCCGCGGGGGTTCACGATCAGCGCCTGCCCCGGCCCCTCGCAGTAGTCCTCCGCGAACCACGCCCCGTCCCACCGCTCGGTCGGCAGCTTCTCCGCCCGCTCCACCGGGGCCAGGTGGTTCCAGTTCAGCGTCATGGTGAAGTCGTCGCTCACCAGCAGGTGGTGGTGCAGCACCTCCGACCACTCGATGACGCCGTCCACCGCCGCCGCCAGCCGGCGGATCGGCTCCAGCCCCTTGTCCGGGGCACTGCTCGCGTAGCTCAGTGACAACGCGGTGTCATCGTCGAACACCTTCCGCACGGCCTTGCAGAACTCCACCAAGCGGGTGGTCTCCATGCCGTGGAACTTGTCCACGCTCAGGCCGATCTTGCCCGTGAAGCCCGCGTCACGGATCGCCGTCAGCACCTGCTCGGCGTGGGCGGCGTCGCGGTGCCACAGGCCGTTGGTCATCAGCTTGTCGAACCGGAAGCCGAGTTCGCTGCCCCGCTTCGTGAGCGCGACGAGGAAGTCGGGGTACAGGAACGGCTCGCCGCCGGTGAACCCGAGCACACGCAGGCCGGCGGCGTGGCACTCGTCGAGGAACCGCAGGGCGACGGGGATGGGTAGGTAGTCGGTCCACTCGATGGGCACGCAGCAGTGCGGGCAGCTCAGGTTGCACTGGTACGTGCCGGCGAACGAGACGTAGTCGGGCCGGAACAGGCGTCGGCGGTCGGCGGTGCGGACGGTGCCGCGGGAGGTGTCGAGGTCCACAGTGCAGTCTTGTAGGGCGGGTCGAGCGGCCTGGGTAGCGATTCACCGATCCGAAAATCGGGGACGCAGTGGCATTGTACCACCGGCCGCGACGCCCCGCCGCGAACCCCCAATCGGGTTCAATTTCGTTGCGCCGGATGCGTGCAGCAGTTCCTGAATTTCAGGCCGTCTTGCAGACGCCGCCAGGGGGCTAACGCCGTTTGAATCCACTTTCTCGACGTCGGCTCCGCATCGAATCATGGCTCGAATGGTGGCAATGTCAGCCTGTTTGCAAGCGTAGGTGAACGCAGAAAAGCCAATCGGGTCGGTGGCGTTCGGATTGGCTCCGGCATTCATCAGCAATTCGATCACCTCGTCTGGCGTCTCGGATCGCACGGCGATGTCGAGTGCGGCGTATCCGATCGAATCAGCCAGATTCGGATCGGCCCCATGAGCCAGCAACAATCCCATCACGTCTTTGTCGGAAGTCACTGCGAGCGGCCGACGACCCAGCCTATTTGGTGCGTTTGGGTCCGAACCGTTCACAAGGAGTGAGCGAATTGCCTCAATGTCATCGTCTTCAATTGCCTCGTGCAAGAGAGTGGCTTGGTCTGCTGCCATGTCATGCGCCCCTCGAACAGACTCCCGAACCGCGGTTCGCGGCGGGGCGTCGCGGCCGGCTTGTGGGTTCGTTCAAGGTGATTGGTCGAACGGAAAGCGTGACGAGTCCCCTGGCCGCTCGACCCGCCCTACTTTTTGGCCTTTGCCAGCTCATCCAATTCCGCCAAGGTGAACCGCACGCTCACGATGTACGGCGGTTGGTCCTTCGACCAGTGCCCGTAGGTGGTGGTCACGAAGGTGCCGTCGGGCAGGCGTTCCAGGCCGGCGTAGGCACAGTCCCACTTGTTCGTGTTGTCCATCAGCCGCACGCGGTACTGGCCTTCCTTGCCGTCGGTCAGGTCCGAATACTTGCCCACCCACGCCACCCAGTCGCCCTGCGTGAGCGTCTGGCGGGCGGTGTCGCGGAAGGTGAGCACCAGCCGGCCGTCGGCGTCGTACATGCCGACGTGCCGGTCGCCGGTGAGCGAGCCGGGCAGTTGTTTCGGCTCGCTGTACGTCTTCCCGCCGTCGTCGCTGTACATCACCCCGCTGTTGTGCTTGCGGCTGTTCTCGCGGAGCAGCACGGCCACCTGCTTGCCGTCGGGCGACTTCACCGCCCCCGGCTCGCACCAGTGGAACTCGGTCGAACTCACCACCGCTTCCGGCTTGCTCCACTTCAGTCCGCCGTCGTCGGAGAACGTCTTGTAAACGGTGAACCGCACCGGCTTCTCGGACTTGCCGTCTTTGGCGAACCAGCGACCGTCGTCGTGGAACAGCGCCATGTATCGCCCCTTGCCGACCTCCACCACGCTGCCCATCGCCACGATGCCGCCGAACTCACCGATGGGGGCGAGTTCGCTCCACGTCTTGCCGTCGTCTTCGGAGACTGAGCTACGGACGGGGTACATGCCGGAGAACAGAACCAGCCGCTTGACGCCCTTCGCGTCAATCACCCGGTGGATGGTCGGCGTCTATTTGGACGTCTCCCAACACGTCTGCGGGGGCAGGCGGTCGGACCTCGTCTTGCCGCCGTCGGTGCTCTTCTTCAGGATGATCGACCCCTTGCCGTGCCCCTTCGGGTAGACGGCGAGCATCGTCTTGCCGTCTTCGAGCAGCACGGTGGTGGGGTGGCCGAGGTACTGCTTCGGCTCGTGATCGACAACGACTTGCCGATACCGCTGGTCGGCCAGGTCGATGGTCGGGATGGTGAAGCCCGGAGCCGGGTCGGCGGACAGTGCGAGGACGGCGAGCAGCGGGAGCATGGGGGTGGTTCCACTCCCCACTTGCGGGAGAGGGGTCAGGTGAACAGGGGGACCATTCCGTTATACCGTCCCGTGCGGGAACACGCTCACCGTACTCCCCGCGGCCAGCACCACCGACGCCGGGTTCACGCCGGTCATCTCCGCCCACGCCGGGCCGTACAGCATCCCCCAATCGACATCGGCTTTGAAATCCGTCACCGGGAACACGTCCCACTCCGGGTGATTCACCTCGTAACGGAGCAGCTTCCCCTTGTGCGTGCGGCCGAACCCCCAACTGTGCTCCTTGAAGAAGTGTTCGAGGCTGTCCGGGCCGGGGCGAACGGCCGGCTTGCTCCCGGTGGCCGTCAGTGAGTGCGTCTTGCCGCCCACGTCCACCGTGTACGTCGCGGTCAGCGCGTCCGGCTTGTCGTCGGCGGCCATGATCATGCGGGCGGGGTAGTACGGCTCGTTGTAGACGGTGCGTGCGACCCAACAGATGAATCGCTGCGGCACGTACTCCCGCACGAAGCAGACGCCACGCTGCCCTTGGTACGTGACGTAGATGCGGAGGTTCCACTCGGGGAAGTTGCGGAAGCCCGGCCAGCCGATGCCGAGCACCTTCGTGTTCAGGAACTGGAACCCGACGAGGCTGCCGTAGGCCTTCCCTTCAAAGCGATCCAACTCCACGCCCGGCGGCAGGTGCGCGGACGCGAGCGCGTCCGGCAGCGGATAGTTGGCGAGGATCAGGTTCCGCCACTCGGCAGTGAGGAAAGAGATTTTCGGCATGGGTCAATCAGAGGACACGGATGAAGAGGATGAAAGCAGGGATACCGAGGATCAGAGAAGAGAATTCATGGTTCAGATCCTCTTCATCTCTGGCTTCATCCTCTTCATCCGTGTCCTCGTGTCAATCCGTCTCCCGTGTCACTCCCGGTCCCACAACTCATCCGTGGTGCCGAAGTCGAACACGTTCTCTTGCTCGCGGAACGGGCCGACCGCCGCCGGCTCGCCTGATGCCGCCGGGTTGCGGGTCGGCTGCGTCAGGGCTTCCACATGTCCGTCCACATACACCACGTTGGCGATGCGGCCGAAGAAGCGGTGGTGGACCGACGGCGACCGCACCGACGGCGGCTCGGCGAACGGGTGCTCGACCATCTTCGGGTCGGCCGGCGTGCCGTAGGTCGTCCAGTCCACCGTGACGGACGTGATGAAGCAGACCGTCTGGCTGGTGCTCCGCACGTGCGTCAGTTTCACCGCCTTCCAGACGGGCAGGTTGGCCGGCGGGGGGAAGGTGGTGTTCGTCAGGTATCGCCAGTTGTACCCGTACCCGCCGCTCGCCCCGTCGAACCGCAGGTACACTTTGCCCGGCGACTTGGCCGGGTTTTGCAACGCGGCCTTGTTGTTCTCCAGGTACGGCATGATGTGCCCGGTGGTGGCGTCCACGTCCGCCCCGCCGTTGATCGGGCTGCCGAACCAGTAGCGGTAGTTGCCGTTCTCGTGGGTGAGCGCCGGCGGCAGGTCATCGGAGTTCGCACTGGCGTAGTTGTTCACGGCGAGGCCGATCTGCTTCAGGTTGTTCTGGTCGGCCAGCCGGCGGGCGGCGTTCCGCACCTTCTGAACCGCCGGCAGCAGCAGGCCGATGAGCACCGCGATGATGGCGATGACCACCAGCAACTCGATGAGCGTGAACCCGTGCCGCCGACGCATAACACTTCCCCCACTGCGAGCCGGCCGTTTATGGTAGCCGATTGGTGGCGGGGGTGGCATGGGGAAGTTTCTTGGGACCTCACCCCCGGCCCCCTCTCCCAGCGGAGAGGGGGCCGGGGGGTAAGGTCCGATTCCCCCTCCCCCCTTGTCTCTCCGCGTGCCGTCCGGAAGAATGAGCGTACTCCCGCCCGCCGGATCGGGAACCGTCCGCCGGGTTCGCCCGTCGGAGCGAGTACCCATCTGTCGCGGTCGCTCCGTTCGGAGATTCACTCATGGCCCGCCCCCTCCTCCCGCTGGCCCTGCTGCTGCTCGCCGGCTCCGCCCCCGCCCAGGACTTACCCCCGCCCTCGCCGTCCGACCTGGCCCGCGGGTTGCGCGAGAGCGGCATGGCCGACCTGGCCCTCGAGTACCTGTCGGAGGTGGCCGCCACCAGCCCGCCGGACGTGCAGAAGGTGCTGCCGCTGGAGCGGGCCAAGTGCCGGCTGGAACTGGCCGCCGGCGAGAGCGACGACGCCCTGCGGTCGGCACTGGTGTCGGAGGCGAAGAAGGAGTTCGACGCGTTCGTGAAGGGCAACCCCGGCCACCCGCGGCTGCCCGAAGCGGCGGTGGCCCTGGCGCAGTTGCAAACGCTCGACGGGAGGACGCAACTGCAACGGGCGAACCGCCTGCCGGCCGAGCAACGGGCGAACGAGTTGGCCAAAGCCCGCCCCCTGTTCGAGTCGGCCGGCAAGCAGTACTCCGCCGCCGCCGACGTGCTCAAGAAGAAGGCCGGCCAGGAGGAGCCGAACACCCCGCGGCACAAGGAACTGACGCAGGACTACTTGCAAGCGGTGGTGGACCAGGCGATGAACCTGTACCTGCTGGCGGACAGCTTCCCGGACGGCCTGAAGGGGGCCGAGTTCGACGCCAAGATCAAAGCGGCGAAAGACGCGGTGGCCATCTTCGGCAGCGTGTGGGCGGGGTACAAGGATTACCCGCAGGGGTGGGCGGCGCGGGCGTGGGCGGCCGAGAGCCTGCGGCTCCAGAGCGAGGAGAACCAGGCGAACAGCGGGCTGAAGGCCACTTTGGAAGAGGGGCTGAAGGCGAAGACGGCGGCGTCGGCCGCCGGCGTGAGGATGGCCCGCTTCTTCATCCTGCGGTCGGACTACATCAAGAACGGCGGGCAGGACGGGATCCCGATCGAGCGGGCGAAGGTGCGGAACGCCTGCCGCGACTGGCTGAGGGACTACGGCACCGGCCGGCCGACGGCCGAGGTGTTCGCCGCCCGCTACTACCTGGGGCGGGTGTGCATGAACGAGGCGCAGAAGCGGGAGAACCTGACCATCGAGCAGGTGAAGGCGGCCGACCCGAAGGAGAAGCCGACGGAGAAGGTGGTGGCGGTGAAGGAGGCCGGGCTGGCCCTGTTCCGCGAGGCCGACACCCAGTTCAAGCTGCTGGTGCGGACGGAGAACGAGTACACCGAGCGGGCCACCCGCCAGCGGCCGACCGCCCTGCGGTGGCTGGTCGGCAACCCGGACCGCCCGCCGGCCCAGTTCGTCACGTTCGACGACGCCTACATGGCCGCCCTGGTGCAGATGGAGGGTGCCCGCGGCACCGAGAAGGACGAGCGGGCCGCCCACCTGAACAAGGGCATCGCCCTCCTCGAGCGGGCGAACGTGCTGCCGGTGCCGCCCGAGTCGGCCCGCGACGCCGCCCGCGCCGACCTGGACCTGGCCCGCGCGTACATCGCCGCCGGCCGCCCGCACTCGGCCGCCGTGTTCGCCGAGCACACGGCCCGCACCGCCCGCTCGCCGTCGGCCGCGGCGAAGGCGGCCGTCATCGCCTTGGACGCCTACGGCCGCACCGCCCGCACTACCGCCCCGGACTTCGAGGACGGGCGGGCGGTCGACCGCGACCGCCGCGTGAGTCTGGCCCAGCACCTGGAGAAGGTGGCCCCGAACGAGCCGGAGACGGACGCCGCGCGGATGCAACTGGGCGGCGACCTGTACGTCCTCGGCCGCAAGGCGGACGCCTTCGACGCCTTCTCCCGCGTGCCCGCCCGCTACCCCGGCCTGGCCCAGGCCCGCCTGTTCGAGGGCATCACCGCGTTCGACCTGATCCGCCCCCTGGCGGAGGGCGAGACCCGCACCGACGACCTGCCGGCCGACAAGAAGGCGGCAGTATTTAAACGGGCCAAGGACGACCTGTCCGCCGTGCCCGCCCCGGCCGACTCGGCCAAGGACGACCCGTCGGCCGGCGTCACCCCCGTGACGGACTACTTCAACATGCGGCTGCAACTGGCCCAACTGCACGTCACCCAGGGGGCGCAGGCGTACCCGACGGCCGAGGAGACGGTGACGGGTTCGGCCGCCGCCGCCGCCCGGCACCCCGGCCTGACGGCCGACGACAAGGCCAAGTTCGCCATGCGGTTCGAGAGCCAGCGGATCCGCATCGTGTACGGGCAGGCCATGCCCCTGTACACCCAGGGCAAGTACGCCGAGGCCGCCGAGCGGTTCTCCGGCCTGCTGACGCAGGTGCTGGCGGCCGGGCCGGCGGCGAAGGCGAACCTGCCGGCCGACGCGGTCGATCTGGCCAAGGGGCTGGACGCCGACCGCATCCGCCTGCTCCTGGTGCCGACGCTCAACGCCCACGTGCGGGCGGGGGCGGCGGCCAAGACGACCGGACTGCTCGACGAGCTGAAGAAGTTCGGCGGCGACCTGAGCACCTCCGCCCGCGTCGTGCAGCAGGGGGTGGCCAGCATCCGCCCGGCGGTGGACGCCCTCCGCAAGGAGAAGAGGACGGAGGACGCCGACAAGCTGATCGCCGCCGTGACGGGCATGGTGACCAAACTGGCCGCCGAGCCGAACCTGCCGGTGGACGTGCGGCTGAACTTGGGCAAGTCGTTCCGCGAGTTGGGCGAGAACGCGAAGGCGGCCGACCTGCTGTCGGCCGTGCCCGCGCCGGGCAACAAGGAGGCGCTGAAGGGCGACCTGAAGGCGGTGGAAAACGAGACGGACGAGCAGGCCAAGCAGCGGGACGCGGACAACGTCGCCGCCCCGCTGTACCGCCAGGCGCGGCTGGACCTGGCCCGCGCCCTGCGGCTGGACAAGAAGTTCGTCGAGGCCGCCGCCGTGCTCGACGACGCGCTCGGGAAGGAGGGCGACCTGAAGGGCAAGGTGAGGCCGCGGGCCGGCGGGTGGGCCAGCAAGTTCCTCGACTACCGCAAGGAGTCCATCCTGCTGATCGAGGCACGGGCCGCCGCCGCCGCCGACGCGAAGGTGGCCGCCCCGCTGTGGAACGAGGCCCTCGGCAACTGGGGCGCGTGGGCCGCCGAGTACCTGAACACCGTCAACCAGTTGAACCAGAAGTACGTGCCGAAGAAGCGGGAGGCGGAGGCGCTCACCTTCCGCCACCGGCTGATCACCGACCTGGCCGAGACGGAGAAGGTGAACTTCGAAGACCTGAAGGCGAAGGCGGTGAAGGACCTGGAGCAGGCGGAGAAGGACCAGACGAAGGCGGCGGAGGACGTGGACGCGGCGACGAAGGTGCTCGAGAAGGCCGCCGCCGCCGACATCGCCGGCGGGCGGGAGAAGCTGGAAACCGCCCGCGCCGCGGTCGTGGTCGTGTCCCGCAAGGTGGCCGAACTGAAGGCCCGCCCGCCTGGCCTCGACGACCTGGCAAAGAAGATGAACCCGGACTGGGCCGACGAGGCGGCCGCCGTCCAGAAGCTGATCGACCCCATCCAGAAGGACATGGGCGAACTGGAACGCCGCCTGAACCCCACCCGCTCCGTCTGGCAGGACGTGTTCGCCGAACAACTGCGGTGCCTGCTGGCGGCGCAGACGGCCATCCTGAAAGCGAGCAAGCCGGCCGACTTCGACGCCTGGGTGGGTAAGCACGGCCGGAGCACGGCCGACTTCGAGAAGGCCAACCGCCCGCTGCCGCCGAACGTCCGCCAGAAGCTGTACGACATGTTGTCGGGGCACAAGCCGCTCATGGACGCCTACCGCGCGGCCGGCGGCATCGACCTGATCGCCCCGCCCGCCGGCAACCCGTAATCGTGTCAGGCGAACCCCGACCGCAAGGTCGGCGGGTGGCTTGTTCAGGTGGCTGTCCGCGCCACCCACGGCCCTTGCGGGCCGGGGTTCGCCAAAACCTCCCCGGAGACCTCCCATGTCCCGACGGGCTTTGACCGTTTGCCTGCTCCTGTTCGCCGCCGCCGCCCCCGCCTTCGCCCAGGGGCAGAAGGACCGCGTCATCTTCCGCGACCGGGCGACCGGCAAGGAGGAGACGGCCGACGGGGACGTGGTGGACACCTCCTCCGGGGTGAAGGTGACGAACGCCGGCAAGGAGCGGGTCATCCCCGCCGCCGACATCCTGCGGGTGGACTACGCCGCCCTCGACCCCGCCCCCGGTCGGGTGGCGGCCATTCAGGCGGAATCGAAAGGCGGGGCCGACGCCCTCAAGTTTTACACCGACGCGGCCAAGGGGGTGCAGGGGACCGCGCCCGACAAGGCCAAACGCACGGTCGCCTTCCGCGACGCCTATTGGACCGGCGTGGTGGCCGCCGGCAAGGACGAGAAGGAGTTCGCGGCCGAGGCGAAGAGGGCGGCCGACAAGATGGCCGGGTTCGTGAAGGCGAACTCGAAGACGTGGGAGCAGTGGCAGGTGGGGCGGGCCGCCGCCCGCCTGTACGGCGAACTGGACGACTGGGCCGCCGCCGACGCCGTGCTGAAGGAACTGAGCGGGGTGTCCGACGCCCCGGCCGACATGAAGGCGGACGTGAAGCTGGCCCGCGTCGGGTACATGCTCCGCGGGGGCAAGTACGCCGACGCCAGGGGCCTGCTCATCGAGGTGCAGGCGACCAGTCCGGTCGGCGGGCTGAAGGACCGCGCGGCGGTGTACGGCCGGGCGCTCGACGTGCTGCCGCCCCCGGCCGACGCCGCCGACCTGACGGCCAAAGCGAAGGTGGCCGCCGCCGTCACCGACATTGAGAAGGCCATCGCCGCCAGCAAGGACCCGACCGCGCGGGCGGTCGGGTACGGCGTGCTGGGCGAACTGCAACTGGCCCACCGCCAGCTCCGCCCCGCCACCTGGAGCTTCTGCTGGGTGGACACCGTGTACACGCAGGACGCCGACGAGCGGCTGTTCGCCGTCGTGCGGCTGGCCAAGATCTTCACCGCCACCGGCGACAAGGACGGCGAGAAGTCCCGCGGCGACCAGTACCGCGAGCGCCTGCCGAAGGTGCGGTAGCCCCTCCCCTGGCGGTCGCGGCCCGTTCGCCGGAGAAGGACATGTCCGATTCGTTGACCTACGCGGATGCCGGTCTCGACCTGGAGAAGTACGCCGAGACGATGGCCGGCATCGCCCCGATGCTGTCACGCACCTGGGACAAGCGCGTCTTCCCCCCGCCGTTCCCGCCACGCAAGGGTGGCAAGGGGAGCGGCGGGTTCGCCAGCCTGTTCGACCTGAACCCGGACGGCAAGTACCGCCACCCGATCTTGGTGACGTGTACCGACGGCGTGGGCAGCAAGTTGAAGATCGCGGCGCTCATGCGGAAGTACGACACGGTCGGCATCGACCTGGTGGCGATGAGCGTGAACGACCTCATTTGCACCGGCGGCGAACCGCTCACGTTCCTCGACTACATCGCCATGCCCGCCGACGACACGGAGTTGACCAAGCAGCTCGTGAAGGGCATCAGCGACGGCTGCTTGCAATCGGGGTGTGCGCTCGTCGGCGGCGAGACGGCCATCCTGCCCGACTTCTACGCCCCCGGCGACTTCGACACCGCCGGGTTCGCCGCCGGCGTGGTCGAACGCGATGCGATCATCGACGGCAAGCACATTCGGCCCGGCGACGTGCTGGTCGGGTTGGCCAGCAGCGGGGTGCATTCGAACGGGTACAGCTTGGTGCGGAAGATCGTGTTCCAGGCGGCCGGGCTGAAGGTTCATGACAAGGCGGCCGAACTCGGCGGCAGCATCGGCGAATGTCTGCTCACCCCCACGCGACTGTACGCCAAGCCGATTCGCGCGATGCTGGCCGTAGTGCAAACGCCCGACTTCGCCGTCAGCGGGTTGGCGAATATCACCGGCGGGGGCATCCCGGACAACCTCGGCCGCATTCTCCCGCCGACCTGCCGGGCCATCGTGAAGCGCGGCACATGGCCAGTGCCGCCGGTGTTCGGATGGCTGAAGCGGCTCGGCAACGTCGCCCAGGCCGAGATGGACCGCGTGTTCAACGGCGGCATCGGGTTCGTGGTGGTGTGCCGGCCGGCGGTGGCGGATGCGGTGGTGAAGGCGGTCGGCGAGGCGTGGGTCATCGGTGAAGTGACGAGTGGAGAAGTGGGAGTCGAGATCGTGGGGTGAAGAAGAGACCTCACCCCCCGGCCCCCTCTCCCGCTCAGGTGCTGTGTTCCGATACTTACACGACGACACCAGCAATCGAACGGCCACTCGCCGCGGAGCGGCGGCAGATGTTAGCCAGGGGTGAAGTCCGCGAGCGGAGCGAGCGACGAAACCCCTGGAAACGGAGACGAAATGGAACAAGCCCCGGAGGGGCGACAGAGTCCAAATCTGCCGCCCCTCCGGGGCTTGTTCACTTCTCACAACAGTTCCAGGGGTTCCGCTCACTCCGTTCGCTCCACCCCTGGCTAACATCTGTCGCCGCTCCGCGGCGGGTTCTCGTCCGGAGACCGCGACGGGGGGACGGGGGTGAGGGCTTCTTCCTCCCCCGAAACCCCCGCCCTTCCCCTGTGGTACAATCCGCATCTCGGCCCTCGTGAGCATCCGCATGAATCGCGTCGTTGCCCTCGCCGCCCTGCTGCTCGCCCCGGTCGTGGCGACCGCGGGTGATCTGCACTTGCCGCCGTTGCTGGATACGAGCGGGAACGTCCACCGCATCAGTGAAGGGCGGGGCACGAAGGCCGCCGTGGTGGTGTTCCTCAACCCCACCTGCCCGCTCTGCCAACGGTACGCCCCGACGCTGAACAAGTTGGCCGACGCGAAGGGCAAGGGCGTCGAGTTCTACGGCGTGGTGTCGCACCCGAGCGTGACCTTCGCCGACGCCGCCAAGTACGCCGCCGACTACAAGTTCACGTTCCCCGTCCTGTTCGACGGCTCCGCGGCCGTGGCGGTGGCACTCAATCCGACCGCGGTCCCCGAAGCGTTCGTGCTGAACGCGAAGGGTGACGTGCAGTACCGCGGGCGGATCGACGACTGGTACGAGAAGCCCGGCAAGCCGCGAGACAAAGCCACCACGCACGACCTGAAAGACGCCCTCGCCGCGGTGGCCGCCGGCAAAGCGCCGGCCGTGGCGAAGACCGAACCAGTCGGCTGTGTGTTTGAAGAGGCGTTGCCGAAGGCCGATGCCGCTCCGGAAAAGCCGACGTACAACCGCCACATCGCCTCGCTGATGTTCACCCGCTGTACCCACTGCCACCGCGATGGCGAAGTCGCACCGTTCCCCTTGCTCACTTACGCCGACGCCAAGAAGCGGGCCAAGCAAATCGTTCGCGTGACGACCGATGCCACCATGCCGCCGTGGAAGGCCGAGCGGAACTACGGTCACTTCCTCGACGAGCAGCACCTGACCAAAGCCGAGATCGCCACGCTGAAGTCGTGGGCCGACGCCGACACTCCCGAAGGCGACGCGGCCGACCGCCCGAAGTCGCCGACCTTCACCGACGGCTGGCAACTCGGCAAGCCCGATCTGATCATCAAGATGACCGAGCCGTTCAAGGTGCCGGGCGGCGGGAAGGACGTGATCCGCAACTTCGTCATCCCCATCGACGTGCCCGAGAGCGTGATGGTGAAGGCCATCGAGTTCCGCCCCGGCAACCGCAAGATCGTCCACCACGCCCTCTGCTTCCTCGACATCACCGGGCAGGCCCGCAAGTGGGACGCGGCCGACGACGGCCCCGGCTACGCCTCGGCGAAGGGCGGCCCCGGCATCCTGCCGACCGGCAGCCTGGGCGGGTGGGCACCTGGGGTCATCCCGCGAACCGTGCCGGAGGGCACCGGGCGGTATCTGGCGAAGGGATCGGACGCCCTGTTGCAAATCCACTACCACCCGAGCGGGAAGGACGAGACGGATCAGTCCGAGGTGGGCGTGTACTTCGAGAAGTCGGGTGCGGTCAGCCCGCTCGCCGGGTTCGCCGTCGAGAACTGGAGCATCGACATGCCGGCCGGCGAGAAGGAGTACAAGCTGAAGGCCGAGTACACGCTGCCGGTGGCCACCACGCTGGTGGGCGTGGCCCCGCACCTGCACCTGCTCGGCAAGAGCATGAAGGCGTGGGCCGAGACGCCCGACGGCAAGACCGTGCCGCTGGTGAACGTGAAGGGGTGGGACTTCAACTGGCAGGACGAGTACCTGTACCGCACCCCCGTGCGACTGCCGAAGGGCACGAAGGTGAAGATGGAGTCGGTCCACGACAACAGCAGCAGCAACCCGGCGAACCCGAACAGCCCGCCGAAGGCGATCAAGTGGGGCGAGGGCACGTCCGACGAGATGAGCCTGTGCATCTTCGAGGTGGCGTGCGACACCGTGCCGGAGCTGTTGCGGCTGGTGGCCGACAACGCCGCCAACAACAAGGTGATCGAGCGGTTCAGCGAACCCCCGCCGTGGGCGAAGAAGAAGAAGTGATGGCCGCAATTCTCACGCCCCGAAGGGGCCGTCGGATGTAGCCCAGGGCGGAAGCCCTGGGTCTGAAGTACCACCCATCCCGCCCCGGAGGGGCCGGCGTCCGACGGCCCCTTCGGGGCGAGTTCGATTTTCCGCACAGGTTCCCAGGGCTTCCGCCCTGGGCTACATCCGACGGCCCCTGCGGGGCGTGAGAATTGCGGCCATCTCTTCTTCTTCTTCGCCCACGGCGGGGGTTCGCTG
>JANNQE010001013.1:0-1611 GCA_031441625.1 Planctomycetia bacterium | reverse complement strand
GCGGTCTGATGTCGCTACGGCAACGGTTGAACCTCAACCGCGGTCCAGACCTCGATGTCCACATTTGGCCCATCGAGAGGCACCAACGGCATCTTGAACCTGGATTCGGGAGGTATTTTCTTAGAGGCAAGATTGGAAGGGACGTAGATCACACGGAACCCCAAGTCCGCATATTCCTCAACAGCACGATACGACTCGTCTCTCGAATCAGTTGGGCCGATGTCAAACCAGGCTCCACTACCATTCCCGATCCGGCTGCGCACTTCCGTCCAGGATTGTCCGACTTCGATGCTGCTCCGTTTCGTCCGGGACTCGCCAGTGAATCTCAGCCACGTCCGCCTTGACCACTCGCCCCAGTTCGTCCATCCCTGCTCTTCAATCAGCCACATGCCCAGCCCGATGCACGCCAGCAGTGCCAGCCCACCGAGGGCGTGACGCAGAGCGGAACGGCGATTCGGCTTCGGTTCGTCGGCGGAGTCGTCGTGCATGACATGTTGCCCCACACGCCGAACCTGCGGCGGTACAATAACTTGGTTCAGGATCAGGCGGAGTCAACGCAATCCAGTGTCGCCGTTCGCTCGCGCACGGTCGCCATTGACTTGCGGGGACAGACCGCAGGCACCGTTCGCGGAGCGAACGGCGACACTCAGTCCGCCCCGCTGAGCGTGGCGGCGACTTTGGGCGGATTTTCGAGCAAATGCCGAACGGCCGGCGGCGAAACACTCTCGTGCGGTCGGATTCGGCCGGATCGGTTTCTCGGAGGGGCGTTGAAATGAAGTACACATACCGATCCGGGCAGCGACCGCTGGACGGCTACACCCTCAAGCGGGGCGTCGGCCAGGGCGGGTTCGGCGAGGTGTACTTCGCCGTGTCCGACGGCGGCAAAGAGGTGGCGCTCAAGCTGCTGAAGGGCCACTCCGACGTGGAGATGCGGGGCGTGGCGAATTGCGTCAACATGAAGCACCCGAACCTGGTGCACGTGTACGACCTGCGGGAAGACGCCCAGGGCGACAAGTGGCTGGTGATGGAGTACGTGCTCGGCGAGAGCATGTCGGCCGTGCTCCACCGCCACCCGCACGGGTTGCCGCTCACGCTGGTGGGCGAGTGGTTCGCGGCCCTGTCGCGGGCCGTCGCCCACCTGCACGACCGCGGGGTCGTCCACCGCGACCTGAAGCCGGCCAACGTGTTCATCGAGGCCGGCACGCTGAAGGTGGGCGACTACGGGCTGTGCAAGAGCATCAGCGTGAGCCAGAAGCAGACCCGGACTGTGGGCACCGTGCATTACATGGCCCCGGAAGTGAGTACGGGCAACTACAAGCAGCACATCGACATCTACGCCTGCGGGGTGATGCTGCACGAGATGCTGACCGGCAAGCTGCCGTTCGACGGGGAGAGCGACGGCGAAATCCTGATGAAGCACCTGACCGCCACGCCCGACCTGAGCGGCGTGCCGGACGAGTTCCGCCCGGTGGTGGCCAAGGCGCTCGACAAGAACCCGATCAAGCGGTACACGTCGGTGACCGAGATGGCGAAGGCGGTGGAAGAGGCGATGGCCCAGGTCGGCCCGCCGGCCGGGGTGCCGGTGGCGACGGTGGCCGCGACCGTGGTGCC
>JANNQE010001012.1:0-1957 GCA_031441625.1 Planctomycetia bacterium | reverse complement strand
TGGCCGTCGCGCGCCAGTTCGTTGAAGCTGGGGCAGCTCCAGACGTTGGCGCCCGCGCTCCCGGCCGGGGCGGTCATTCGCTCTCCTCGGCGGTCAGCCCCAGGTGCTTCATCACCCGCGCCACATCCTTCCGCACGCCGTTCGCCCTCCGCCACTCGGCCACGCACTTCATGAACTCGCGGCCGGGCATGGCCGGGAAGCCCATCACCGTCACGCCGTCGGGCACGTCGCCCGTCACCCCCGACCGGGCCGCGATCACCGCCCGGTGGCCGATGTGCGTGTGGTCGGCCACGCCCGCTTGCCCGGCCACGACGACGTAATCGCCGGTCGAACTCGACCCGGCCATCCCCGTCTGACTGATGATCAGGTTGTGCCGCCCGATCTGGCAGTTGTGGGCGATCATCACCAGGTTGTCGATCTTCGTGCCGGTGCCGACGCGGGTGGGGCCGAACGTGCCGGCGTCGATGGTGCTGTTCGCCCCCACCTCCACGTCGTCGGCCACCAGCACCCCGCCGAGTTGGGGCACCTTCACGTGCGCCCCCTTCGCCAGACGGTAGCCGAAGCCGTCGGCACCGATCACCGCGCCGGCGTGCAGCGTCACCCGGTGGCCGAGCGTGCAGTCGTCGTACACCACCACGCGGGGGAACAGCGTCACGTCGTCGCCGAGCATGCAGGAGCGGCCGACCACAGCGCCGGCGTGGATGCGGGCGTTCGCCCCGATGACTGTGCCCGCACCGATGACGGCGCACGGGCCGACGAACGGGTTCGCCCCAATCGTGGCGGTCGGGTGAATCACGGCGGTCGGGTGAATGCCGGATTCGGCCGGGCGGTCGCCGCGGAACGTCAGGAAGATCTTGGCGAACGCCCCGAGCGGGTCGGCCACGCGGACGAGCGGGCGGGGGTCGTCGGGGAAGTCGGTGGGCACCACGGCGGCGGACGCCTTCGACGCCTCCCACTCCTTCCGCCGCTTCGGCCCGTCGAGGAAGGTGAGGTCGCCCGGCCCGGCGTCGGCGAGCGGGGCGGCGCGGGCGACGGGCGTGTCGGCGGGGCCGGTCACGGTGCCGCCCACCCATCTGGCGATGTCAGAGACGGTGAACGCCACGCGGCGGCCTCGGGGAACGAGCGGGAGGGAAGGTTAGCCCGAGCGGTGCGGGGGAGGCAAGGGCAACCGGATCGGCGGGTGCGTCTGTGGGTTTTGGCGGCCTGGATTTTGGCACTGGAGTTAGGCGTCCGTCCACAGGGCGGGCCAGTCGGAGGTGTCCAGGATGGCCACCAACTCCACCAGCGGGCCGACGTGTCGCACCGTCCACTTCGCCCTCCGGGTGCTTCAGCCGGCGGTTCACCACCTGCTTGATCGCCCCCTCCACCAGCCCGCTCCAGATGCTCCGGCCCGCCGACAGTCGCCCGGCGTAGCCCAGCCGCGTCGGGTGCTCGGGCAGGTACGCCGCCAACGCCGCAGCCGTGGTCACCCCACCTGTTCGCCCGGCGTGCGAGCGAGCGACCAACTCCTTCACGGACAGGTGGTCACCCGTATTTCGTTGACTGCTCTCGCGTCGGCGGCTGGCCCCCCGTTCGCGAGTCGGGCGAACGGCCGCCGTCACTCGGCCGGCTCGGCCACCGCCGACATCGACCCCTTGCACCGCGCGATGTTCGGGTCCGGGCCGTAGGCGTGGATCTGCTCCACCTTCAACTCGGCGTGCTCGCGGGTGGTGGTGAGGACGACCGCACGCCCGCTCTCGTCCACCTCCTTCGCCATCTGCAAGCCTTTCTCAATCGGGTGGCCGAACAGGTCCTTCAGCATGAGGATGACGTACTCGTAGCTGTGGTCGTCGTCGTTCAGCAGCACCACGTGGTACGGCGGCTGGTACTTCAGCGCCCACCCGGTTTCGGCTGCGGTTTCGGTGTCCGTGTCGGGCAGCACAATCGGCGGGGCGGGCATCGGGCGTCACCTTTCGGG
>JANNQE010001011.1:0-2908 GCA_031441625.1 Planctomycetia bacterium | reverse complement strand
CCCCCCCCCGGGGGCCCCCCCCCGCCGGTTCACCGGAATGTGACACAACCGGCGGCCTCGGTCGTCTACCTTGTGTGGTAGTACGCACCGAGGCCGCCGTATGTTCTCCGCCCTCTGCCTGTCGCTCGCACTCGCCGCCGACCCGAAGCCGGACGCGAAGGAGCCGTTCAAGCCGCTCGCCCCGCTCATCGGCGGGTGGAAGTGTTCCGGCAAAGCCGACGACAAGGACCGCACCTTCTGGAGCGAGCGGGCCGAGTGGGCGTGGAAGTTCAAGGGCGACGACGCCTGGCTGACGGTGGCATTCGAGAAGGGCAAGCACTTTACCGGCGGCGAGCTGCGGTACGACGCGAAGGCGAAGCAGTTCACCCTCACGCTGACCACCACCGACAAGACGGAGCAGACCTTCGCCGGCACGCTCGGTGAGGGGAAGCAGAAGGAGCCGATCCTCACACTCGACCGCACCGACGGCGACACGGTCCACCAACTCACACTCACCATGCTGCACGCGAACCGCACCCTCACCACGATGGCCAGCCGGCCGAAGGCGGTGGAGTCGTTCACCCGGCTGTACCTGATCGGTGGGACGAAGGAGGGCGTGCCGTTCGCGGACGTGGCGAAGGGGAACGAGTGCATCGTGAGCGGAGGCACCGGCACGATCAGCGTGACGCACAAGGGCATGACGTACTACGTGTGCTGCTCCGGCTGCCGCGACGAGTTCAAGGCCGACCCGGAGAAGTACATCAAGCTGGCCGCCGAGAAGAAGAAGTAGGTGCCGCCCGGCAGGCGGCACCTACTTGAATTCCGCATGTTACCCCAACCCCACTCCGTCACACGCATGGCCGGTTCGTTCACGGCAGCGTAGTTTGCCTCCGGCTCCCACCGGACGGCCCGACCGATGCACCGCGAGTTCGACCCGACCGAAAACCCGTTCCGGCCGAAGTCGCATCTGCCGCTCTACCTGTTCACTGCCGCCCTCGGGGTGCTCGTCGCCGCCGACCTCTGGCCACTGCTCGCCGGCTGGATCAACTCCCCCGCCCTGCCCTCCTGGAACCGCACACAGTTCGGGTTCACGTCGGCGTTCGCCCTGCTCGCGGCGGTCCTCGGCGGCGCGCGGGCACTGTTCGGCGCGCTCGAAAAACTCGGCGAGTGGAAAGTGGGTGCCGACCTCGCCGTGGCCATCGCCTGCATCGCCGCCATCGTGATGGGCGAGCCGCTCGTCGCCGCCGAGGTGGTGTTCATCGGGCTGCTCGGCGAGTGCCTGGAAGCGATCACCTTCGACCGCACGCAGAAGGCGCTCGGCAAGCTGAGCGAACTGTTCCCCCAGCGCTGCTGGGTGCTCCGCGACGGCGTGGAGGTGCGGATCCTCACTGCGGAAGTGGTGGCGGGCGACAAAGTCGTCATCAAGCCGGGCGGAATCATCCCGGTGGACGGGGTGGTGATCGACGGCCGGTCGGCGGTGAACACGAGTGCCCTCACGGGCGAGAGCGTGCCCGTGGAAAAGGGGCCGGGCGACAGCGTATTGGCCGGCAGCGTGGTGCAGAACGGCTCGCTGACGGTGGACGCCAAGCGGGTGAGCACGGAGACGGTCGCCGGTCGCGTGATCGACCTGACCGGCCGGGCGTTGAAGGAGAAATCGGCCGGCGAGCGGCTGGCCGACAAGCTGGCCCGCTACTTCCTGCCGGTGGTGCTCGGGCTGGCGGTGGTGGCGTTCGCGGTGAACGTCGGCATCGCGCTCGGCGGGAGCACCGAAGCGAAGAAGGTGACGTTCGCCGCCGCGTGTCGTGTCGCACTGTACCCCACGCTGGCCGTACTGGTGGTGGCGTGCCCGTGCCCGCTCGTGCTGGCCACACCCGCCGCTGTGATTGCCGCACTCGGTCGGCTGGCCGGAACCGGCGTTCTCGTGAAAAGCGGGGCGGCGCTCGAGCGGCTAGCCGGCGTCACCGCGTTCGCCTTCGACAAGACCGGCACACTCACCGAAGGCAAGCTCGAACTCGGCGACGTGCTGCCATTGAGCGGAACGGCGGACGATTTACTCCGAACCGCCGCGACGGCCGAGGGCAAGAGCGAACACCCCATCGCCCGCGTCATCGTCGTCGCGGTCACGACACCGTTGCCCACAGTCGACGAGTTCGCCGCGACCCCCGGCGGCGGGGTGCGGGCGGTGGCCGAAGGGAACGTCATCCTCGTCGGCACCCGCCGGCTGATGACTGACAACGGGGTGTCAGTGGGCGAAGCAGCCGACGCGCTGCTCGCACGGTTGGATCACACCGGGCAGACGTCGCTGCTGGTCGCCCGGAACGGCGAACTGCTCGGTGGCATCGGTTGCCGCGACCGCGTGCGGCCCGAGGCCGCGGGCGTGCTGAGCGAACTGCAATCGCTCGGCGTCGGCCGGCTGACGCTGCTCACCGGCGACCGGGCGAGCGTGGCGGCAGCGGTGTCGGCGAACCTTCCGCTCACCGAAACGCGGGCCGAACTGTTGCCCGCCGACAAAGCCGCGAACGTGAACTCGACCACCGCCTTTGTCGGCGACGGCGTGAACGACGCCCCCGCGCTCGCCACCGCCGGCGTCGGCATCGCCATCGGATCGGGCACCGACATTGCCGCCGCCGCCGGCGACATCGTCATGATGGGCGACCCGCTCCGCCCACTGCCACTGCTCCTGCGGCTGTCCCGCGAGATGGTGAGGGTGATCCGCCAGAACGTGATCTGGTTCGGCTTCGGGGTGAACGGCGTCGGCGTGCTGCTCACCGGCTTCCTGTGGCCGCTGTTCGCCCGCGCCGACTGGCTCGACAAAGCCCCGCTCGCCGGCGTGCTGTACCACCAGCTCGGCTCGGTGCTGGTGCTGGTCAACTCGATGCGGCTGCTGGCGTTCGAGCGGACCGGCACCGACACCCTGTTCGGCAGGGTA
>JANNQE010001010.1:0-1602 GCA_031441625.1 Planctomycetia bacterium | reverse complement strand
GTCGGACTGGGGCCGACACCTGGGAAGCCGGCGTGGAGCGTGTGACGACCTTGACACAACTCCTCGCTCGACTGGGCGGTCAAAGCCCCCACTCCGACTCTCGGCGAGAGTCGGCCACCCGAACGGACCCGGCGGCTCACGCCGCTCGGCTCGCCACTCCCTCCCACAAGGTGCCGTTATGCCTACTCGTCTCTCCCGCCGCGGGTTCCTTCGGACCGGCCTCGCCGCCGGGGCCATCCTCGCGCTGCCGGCGTCGGTCTACCGCGCCGCCTTCGCCGCCGACACCAAGCCGAGCGACCGCGTTCGCGTCGGCATCATCGGGTCGGGCTTGCAGGGCACGGCGAACATGAAGGCGATCATCAAGAATGTGGTCGCGGTGTGCGACGTGGATTCCAAGCACCTCGCCGCCGCCGCGGGGATCGTCGAGAAGGACGGCACGGGCAAGCCGGCCACGTTCGCCGACTACCGCAAGCTGCTGGAGTCGAAGGACGTGGACGCGGTGCTCATCGCCACCCCCGACCACTGGCACGCGCTCACCACCATCGACGCCTGCAACGCCGGCAAGGACGTGTACACCGAGAAGCCGCTCTCGCTGACCATCTCGGAAGGGCGGGCGATGGTGGACGCGGCCCGCAAGAACAAGCGGGTGGTGCAGACCAGCAGCCAGCAGCGGAGCGACGGCAAGTTTCGTCAGGCGTGCGAACTGATTCGCAACGGATACCTGGGCAAGATCAGCACGGTGAAGGTGGGGTTGCCGGGGCCGAACTGGACGAGCAAGGCGAAGATGCCGGTGCCCGACACCGACGCGCCGGCGGAACTCGACTACGACCGCTGGATCGGGCCGGCGCCGATGGTCAAGTACAACGCGAACAAGGTCCACTACCTGTTCCGCTTCTTCTGGGACTACAGCGGCGGGCAGCAGACCAACTTCGGCGCGCACCACCTGGACATCACCCAGTGGGCGCTGGGTATGGATGAGAGCGGCCCGCAGACGGTGGAGGGGAAGGGCAAGTACCACAAGGACGGGTGGTACGAGACGCCCGACTGGACCGACATCACCTACACCTACGCCGGCGGCATCACCGTGAAGTGCGGGCAGGACTACAAGGACGCCTGCACCTTCGAGGGCGAGAAGGGCACCATCTACGTGAAGCGGGGCGGCCTCGAAATCACGCTGGGCGGGGAGAAGCAGGACGCGGCGAAGGCGGGCAGCGGCGGGAACATCAAGCTGAAGGAGAGCAAGGGGCACCACGCCAACTGGCTGGAGTGCATCAAGAGCCGCGAGCTGCCGGTGGCGGACGTGGAGATCGGCCACCGCTCGGCGACCGTGTGCCACCTGGGGAACATCGCCGTGCGGAGCGGGAAGAAGATCACCTGGGACGCGGCCAAGGAGCAGATCGTCGGCGACGCCGACGCCGCCAAGTGGCTGACCAAGGAGTACCGCAAGCCGTGGAAGTTGGGGTGAGCCGACTGGCGAACCCGGCCCGCAAGGGCCGCGGGTGGCGTGCTCAGTGGGCTGGACACGCCCCCCTCGGCCCTGCGGGCCGGGTTCGCCAAGAACTGTCCTGACGGACCACGGCGAGCCTCTGGAGATTGCCCCCG
>JANNQE010001009.1:0-23968 GCA_031441625.1 Planctomycetia bacterium | reverse complement strand
GTTGACCCGCCCGTTCTCCCGCACTACCCTTGCCCGTCGTCCCACGGGTAGTGTCCCCCTCATGCGGCTGTACATCCTGCGAGCGCTTGTGGCGAAAGAGGTCCGCCGGCACGTGGCCAACCGCGGCGGGCTGGCCCTGGCCGGGTTGCTGGTGGTGGCGGCGCTGCTGCTCACCATCTTCAAGCCGTCGGACGGGGGCGGGGTGGCCGGCGGCGAGCTGGTCGGCGGGGTGCCGCACTGCTACGTCGAGTACCTGAACGAGAACGACTTCATCACCCGGCTGAAGGCCCGCACACCCGACGACCTGAAGGCGCACGTCATCTTCCGCGCGCAGCCGCCGCACCTGATCATGTACCCGATCAACTACGAGACGGGCAGCGGGGCCATCCGGGTGATCGAGAAGACGCACGACGGCTCGCCCGCCGGCGTGCCGTACCTGGACTTCGAGGTGTGGCACCCGCCGGAGAACCCGACCGCCCTGGCCGCCTACGAGCAGTGGTTCTTCCGCGCCGCCCGCGACACCCTCCGCGAACAAGCCGCCGAGAAGTTGAACGGCGCGAAGCTCCGCGAGCCGTCCACCCGCGCCGACGACCTGTGGGCCGAAGAGGAAGCCTTCCGCAATCTGGACGACGAGGTGGAACGCCTCCGCCCGTCGTCCGGGGCCGACCGCGTGCTGCCGATCATCCGCATCAAGCGGAACGGCCTGGGGGCGAAACCGCTCGACTACCGCTCGGCCGTCGCCACCGCGATGGTCGTCTTCGCCCTCTACTTCACCTGTTGCTACCTGCTGCCGACGCTGAACTGCGAGGAGCGCGAGCGCGGCGTGCTGCTGGCACAGGCGCTCTCGCCCGCCTCGCCGCTTGAAATCCTGGCGGCGAAGTTCCTCTTCTACCCGGTGACGGGGATGGCGCTGGCGGCAGTGCTGGCCGGCATCTACAACCCGACCGTATTGTGTACGCTCTTCTTCTGGCTGAGTCTGCTGGCGTTGGGGTGCGGGTTCCTCGGCATCGGCATGACGGTGAGCACGCTGGCGAAGACGCAACGCGGGGCGTTCATGGGGTCGATGGCGTACCTGCTGTGCGTGTCGCTGCTGCTGTTCGTGTGCGGGCAGGCGCGGGTGCCGTTCCTGGCGAACGTGGCCATCGAGAGCCACGGGCCGAAGATCCTGCACGCGGCCATGACCGGGGCGGTCGAGCCGAGCAGTTGGGTGCATTTGCTGGCGGCGCTAGGGCTGGCCGCCGGCTGGATGACCCTCGCCGGCTGGCTGTTCCGCAAGCGCGGCTGGCAGTGACGCTGCCGACGATTCAATCGTCCGGACTGTAGATTTCCACGCCGATGGCGGAGATGAGCGCCCGTAGGAACCTCTCTCCCTCCTCGCCCGGCCGATCACCCTCGAGCAGCCCCTTCAACGTTCCAAGCGATTCGCTATCCGATGACCGTTCGCGGTAGGTGACTTCGCACGTCCGATCAGGTATGGTAGGTAGTAGGCCGGACGAGGTTGGCGGCCGAATGCAGCGTGGTTGCGAGGGGGCTCATGAACGGCTCACAAATGAAGGCGTTCCATGTGGCGGTGTGCGCGGCGTTTGATCACAAGAATCTTGCGCGTCTGGTCCATTATGAACTGGATGTCAAACTGGCGCGCGTCACCGCCAAGGATGACTTCGAGTCGGTCGTCTATGACCTGCTGACCTACCTCCATCAGAAGGGGTGCCTTGAGGAGTTGGTGGCGGTGGTCTTACGAGAGCGGGATCAGAACGCGGAGGTCAAGCATTTCCGTGAGACGTACCCCGAGTTGTGCGGGATCACGCCCACCCCAGCGGATTCGCCGCCGCCCCAAGCCACGGAACCGCCACCGACTCCTACTGTCGCCGCGCCGGTCGAAAAGGTCGAACCAACTCCTCCCGGACCCCCGAAAACGAAACGGAAACCGTCCGCCCGCACGACCAGGCCGACCAAAACCCCACGAGAGAAGCCAAAGACGCGGCCGTCTCAGGCCGGCTTCACCGGGGTCATCGACACCTCGGAAGACTGGTGCTTCCTCGACAACCGCTTTCTCCAATGCAGTTCCGTGGCTCGACCAGACGACCGCCACTTCGTCGTCAAGGTCAATTCTGATCGGGCGGAGGTGGACGCGGCCATCAAGGGGCTACGGCCGGCGGGCTATTCGTCTGGGAAACCGCTCGCGTTCGCGTACGCCAACGATGCGTTTGTCGTGCAATGCACGGCGGTCAGTTCGACTCAGACCGGGAAGCGACTCGACTGGCAGGTGATCCTTCAGAAGGAGAACATCGAGTACGGTGGTGGGCTGATGGAGTCAGATATTCGGGTGGGGGGAAGACCTACTCAGTCGACGACCTCGCTGAACTCCGTGCGCGGCGCATCTTGCTTGGCGAGCCTGCGACACCCAAACCCGCGGTGGGCAAAGTTGAAGATTGGCTAAACTTCAACATGCTTGAGGTGATGATTCAAGGGGTGAATGTCCTGCTCCGCATCAAGGATTGTCCGATCCAGACACTGGCGGTGTCGATGACCGGTGTCGAGCCATCGCAGTTTCTTCGCTGTGCCCGTTTGGTAGCGATGTTCCACCTCAAGGCCGGTGGCGTTGTGGAGCGGATCGAGCATTTGGCGGTCGGCCCAATGAAGAAGGAGAGCGTGCACGTTCGCTTCTCGGGGCTTCGTCGCCAACGATACTCCAACGCGAAACCCACGCGGATCGAGATCGAAGGCGAATGCAAGCTTCCGCCACTGCCCATATGAGACTCGTGGCAAAGGGTTGGTGCAGGATTCCCGCCACCGGCAACGGCAAAGCCCGCCGGTTCTCGCGGGCTACCGCCGAGGCGCTGATCGCCCGCCGGGAGGCTGGTGCCAGCATCACCACCGTGAACCGCTACGTGCAGGCGGCGAAAATGTTCACGAAGTGGATGCACGCGGAGAAGCGAACCGCCGACAACCCGCTGGCCGACCTGAAGCGGGTGGGCAACCCGGAACACGACCGCCGGCGGGAGTTCGCCACCCTGACCGCTGACGAGATCGGCCGGCTGATCGTCGCCGCCCGCGACAGCGCCGCGGACTTCATGGGGTTGTCGGGCCGCGACCGGGCGGCGCTGTACCTGTGTGCCGTGTCCACCGCCTTCCGCCCGGTCGAACTGTCCCGCCTCACCCCGGCCGACTTCCTGCTCACCGACCCGGCGCTGTTGGTGCGACTCGACGGCAACCGCACCAAGAACGGCAAGGCGGCCGAACAGCCCGTGTCGCCCGTGGTGGCCGCCGTAGTCGCGGCTGGCCGCCGACTCCTCGGCCCGCCGCTGGGCCGTGTTGATCGCCCGGAGGAGCGCGGCCCGTCGCCGCTCAGCGTGAGGGCCGGCACCGCGAAGTCGAGCGGCTTGTCGCGGGAGCCGTCCACGAACACCGGGTCGTGTTCGATCCCCAGCCGCGCGGCGAACTGCCCCGGCCGGGTGTACTCGGGCGCGTCCTCCTTATGCGGCAGCGTGATCGCCGACGGCAGGTTCGGCAGTGGCGGCCGCTTGAGGGCGACCACCGAGGCCATCGACGGCCAGTCGGTCGCGTACGGCGTTCGGGCGTTGAGTAACTGGTGGAACGTGCGGTCCGGTGCGTGGCCGGTCAGGTTGTAGTAGTACCCGGCGTGGTGGTCGCCGGTGCCCCGGCGGTGGTCGCCGAGGGAGCGGACGACGGCGAGGTGGTGCGCCTGCTTCGCCAGGTGCGGCAGGTGCTCGCACAACCGGATGCCGGGGGCCGACGTGTCGATCGGCTTGAACGTGCCCCGGTACTCGGCCGGTGCGTCCGGCTTCATGTCCCAGGTGTCGATGTGCGACGCCCCGCCGCTCAGCCAGATGAGGATCGCCGACTTGGCCACTTTGCGACGCGGCGTTTCGGTCGGGGCGGCCAACGCCCGCGCGGCGAGGTCGAACCCGAAGGCGCTCATCCCCCCGGCGATCAGGAAGTCCCGCCGTGAAAGATGTCTCTTCGCCCGGATGTCCATCGTGGTGTACTTCTGAACGGCTGCCGCGGGTCGGTGCGTGAAGGCGACCCGACCCCGACGGCGCGGACCCCATGCGAGTACGACGAGCGTCTGGCCGCCGGCGAGCAGGTCTCCCTGTGGCGGTTCGAGTTCTTCGGTGAGCCGCCGGTGCGCATGAACCCGGAGGACAACCAAGTCGGGTCGAGACGAAACGGGCGCGGCCGACACTGCCGTCCCGCCGACTACTGACACTCGCGGACCACTTGCGAGAGCGAGGAATTCACCTGCAAGACCTCGCCGGTCCGTGAACAGGGCGTTGCCCGCCGCACCCCACGTCTCACCCGGCACGCCGGGGATCCGCGCGGCTGTGAGTTCTTTCGCGATAGCAGATTTTGGTATTTTGGGGTTGTGCCTGGGAAGAGCTGACGCGTGCGAGCTGTCCACCTCGCTATGGCTACGGGCATCAGATTCCTGGCGAGTGCGCCGGTCTCCACAACAACGTCGTCGGCGCCCGAAGCAGGCGGTCGCCCTGCCGACCCGGCAGGTGGCGTTGTTCAACCAGTCCCACAAGCTGCACCGCCGGGGACCGGCCGAGACGGACCTGACCACGATTCCCCGGGTCACGCCATGGTCGTGAAACGGGAAGAACCCGGGCTCGTCACCCGGGAGCCGGGCGTGGCCCGTTTCGTGCGGCTCGGCCGGTTCAACCGGGCCTCCTTGCGGCACACCGGGAGGTGGCACGAAACCGTTCACCGGGCAGACGCTCGACGAGTGCCTGGCGTCGATCCGCGATGACCCGTGGTTCCGGCCGTGACGTGAGCGAGTGAGCAGCCCGGCCGTGTGAGAGCAACGAAACCCGAGTTGACCGTCCGACGGCTTCCTGGCAGTCGGCCATTCGGGCGGGACGGAAAACCCAAGAAACCGGTGTTGACCGACCGCCGGCTTCATGGCAGCCGGCAAAGCATTGGAGGGAACTAAACCGTCCGGCTCCCTGGGATGGATGGTGACGCTCCACTTGGACATGGTGAGTGCTCGGGTGAGTCGTTCGGTGATGGGTCGGAAGGCCGCCGTCGTCAGCCGCACGTCCCGCTCGTATAGCCTCGCCGTCTCCCGGATGATCGGCCGCAACCCCCGCCACGTCAGCGTCCCCGCACGCCGACGGCTTCCGGCTTGCGGCACTTCGGGCAGGTGGTCGTGGTCAGCACCGACGGCGTGGATCGCGGCATTCGGCCGGACGACGGGCGGTCGTACACGGTGGAGTGCTCAGAGGGGAATGTCCGCCAAGACGCACGCCGCCCTCCTGCCCAAGCTCCAACGGCTGATCGCCGCCCGCCGGACGGTCACCCTGGACGTGTAACCTCATCCCACTCCCTGCATCAGACACGGAGACCGACATGACCACCCAGATCGCCCCGCCGATGCCGGCCCCGCCGCTGCCCGCGGCCGCCCCGCCCGACCCGTTCCCGCCGTCCCCCGAACTGGCCGCCGCCCTGGGGCGGATGGCCCGCGAACAACAGGAGGTGGGTCGCCGCCAGGCCGAGGAACTCGCCCGCCTGCGGGCGATCCAGGACCGCGACTGAAACGCACTCCCGCCGCGGCGGGCCGCCGGTTGGTGGTCCGCCGCGGTCCCGTTATTCTGACTCCGACTCGTCACCCTGTCCCCTGGTGCCGCGCGAGCCAGCCGCCCGACCTGTTCTGCACGTCGCAAACTTTGTCGCTGCTGGACCCAGGACTGACCCGCTCACCAACACCGACACCACCGCCCGCTGGGACTACTACGCCAAACTGTTCCCGGAGGGGATCCGTGGGGTGCCCAGTTCGCTGTTCAACGGCAAGCCGCAGTTCCGGTGGGGGCGGCCCGCGGGAGGCGGCCAAAGACAAGTACGACGCCTACTCGAAGCTGATCGACCCGATCCTCGAACAGAAGACGCCGGTGAACATCGACGGGGCGGTGCTGGCCGACGGCTCCGTGACGGTGAACGTGAAAGTGGGCGGGATCGAGAAAGCCGACGGCAAAGTTGTGCGGGTGCTGCTCGCCGAGGAGGAGGTGAAGTACGCCGGCGGGAACGGCATCCGCTTTCACCATCAGGTGGTCTGCTCGGCGTTCGGCAAGCCGGCCGGGTGGGCGGCGAAGGACGGCAAAGTGCCGGCGACCGTCAAACTGGACGACCTGAAGAAGGGGCCGGCCGACTACCAGGAGGAGTACAACAAGAACGAGCGGGCATTCAACCCGCCCGACCGCCCGCTGGCATTGAAGCACCTGAAGGTGATCGTGCTGGTGCAGGACGACGAGACGGGCGAAATCCTGAACGCCCTCCAACTCGACGTGACCGGCGGCTAGTCGTCACCCGACGGCAGTTGAGAGACACGTCCTCCGGCCCACCGACATCGGCGGGCCGGTTCCGTTCGCACTCGCTCAGTTCAGTTCGGCGATGGGGGCGGTGTTCTCGATCGCGTTCTTCAGGTCGCGGTTGATGTCCGCTCGGAGTCGGAGTTGTCCGACGTCGAACAGGTGATGCATGACCGTCGCGAACAGGTTGGCGGGCGTGTACGTCTTGGTCGTCGGCTTTGACGCGGTCGCGTCCGACTTGCCGATCACCTGGCCCATCTTGAGGCCGCCGCCCGCGACGACGAGCGGGGTCAGGTTGCCGTAGTGGTCGCGGCCGCCGTCCTTGTTCACCTTCGGCGTCCGTCCCATTTCACCCGTCACCACGAGCAGGATCTTGTCCGACAACCCGCGCTGCTTCACGTCCTCCAGGAACGCGGCCACCGCGTGATCCACCTGCGGGGCCAGCCACTTCAGGCCGTCCATCTTCTTCGGGCTGTTGCCGTTCGAGTGCATGTCCCAACCGCAGTCGGAGACGGTCACGAACCCGGCTCCGACCTCGCACAACCGCCGGGCCAGGAGCATCTGCTTGCCCAGCAGGTTCGAGGCCCGCTTCATGTCGAACCAGCGGGTCGCGTCCTCCAGCTTGAACAGCTTGCTCGTGTCGTACTGCTCCAACACCTTCGGGTCTTCCTTGCCCAGGTCGAAGGCCTCCGTCATCCCGCGGGTGATGATGTCGAACGCCTGCTGCTGGTACTTGTCGGCCTGGTCCAGGGTGGCATCCCGGTCGAGGTCACTCCGCAGCGCGTCGAACCGGGCGAGCAGTCGGCGGCGGTCGTCGAACTGTTCCCGCGGCAGGGTCAGGGTCATGTTCCGCTTGAGCACCGACCCGGCGGCCGGGTTGAACGCCTCAAACTGCGACCCCAGCGCACCGGTCTGGGTGAGGGTCGGCAGGGCCGACGTCTCGAAGTTGCTCCCGAGCTTCAGCCCGTCCTGCACCGCCTCGGGCAAGAGGAGCATGTTGGTGGGCAGGCTGTTGTGCGGGTTGATGCCGCCGGCCAGGTGGGCGTACACGGCGCTCATCGACGCCTTCGCGGCGTTGCCACCGGTGGTGACGGACTCGTACGTGTGCCCGCCGTTGCCCGACGCGAACGACCGGACGACGGCGAGATCCTTGGCCGCGGCGGCCATCTTCGGGAAGTACTTGCTGAACCCGACGCCCGTCAGGGCTGTCGGGATGGTGTCCACGATCGTGCGGTACTCGTCCGCCGCGTCGGGCTTCGGGTCCCACGTCTCGAGTTGCGTCGGACCGCCCTGGAGGAACAGCAGCACGACGGCCTTGTGCTGGGTCGAGCCGCCCGACGCGGCGCGGGCCTTCGCGGCCAGGAGGTCCGGCAGCGTCAGCCCGCCGAGGGCCAGCCCGCCGACTCGCAGAAACTCACGACGGGTCCGGCCCTGGCAGTTCCCGGCGTGACCGCGGTCGAAAATGGTGAGCATGGGCACTGGGGGGATGGCGGGAAGGTGCGTGCGGGGCGGGACAGTACAATTATTCAGAATCCCGCCCGCCGACACCAGCAGACACGAGCGATTCCGGCAGCCTCTCGCGGCGGTGTCCGCGGCGCGGGCGAGAGACTCTCTTCGAGCACACTCGGGGGAGTCGCCTGTCTGGCCTGTCGTCGGCCGGGGTTCGGAGTGGTGGTCGAGTGTTAGGTACACCGCGGCTTTCCCGCCCCGAGCAGTTCCCCCATGACCCGATCCGAGACTCGCCCGGCCGAGTGCCGCCGGGCCGATCACGACCTGTCCCGCCGTCTGTTTCTTCAAGGGGCGAGTGCCGCGGTCGGGGTCGGCGGGTTCGGTCGGCTGCTCGCCGCCGACCACGCGGCGAAGGCGGTCGGGCAGGCGAAGCACGTCATTTTGGTGTTCATGTCCGGCGGTCCGAGTCAGTTTGAAACGTGGGACCCGAAGACCGGGCGGCCGACCGGCGGGCCGCACATGAACACCCAGACCACGGTGCCCGGCGTGCGGTTCGACGAGTACATGCCGAACCTCGCCCGCCTCGCCGACCAGATGGCCGTGATCCGCTCCATGACGAGCGACCTCGGCGACCACATGGAGGGCCACTACCTGGCCCAGACCGGGCACAAGCCGACGAATGTTATCGCCACCGCCCCGCACTGGCTGTCGGTGTGCGCCCAACAGCGGCCGGCGGCCAACGGGCTGCCGTCGTACGTCGTGCTCGGGGCCGAACAGGGCGGGAACATGGCCGTGCCGGGTCCAGGTTTCCTCGGGGCCGGGTGCCAGGGGCTGTACTGTCCTGGGAAGGGACAGGGGCCGGAAGACCTGCCGGCCGGCGGCGCGAAAGACCTCGACGACTTCCGCCGCCGGGCCGCTCTTCGCACACAATTAGGTGGGGGCTTTTCGACCGGGCGCACCACCCCCGCCGCCGACAGCCACGACGCGGCGTTCGGGGCGGTCGAACACCTGCTCCGCAACCGCGACCTGTTCGACCTGGCGAAAGAGCCGCCGAAGCGGGTCGAGAAGTACGGCCCGACGGCCCTCGGGAAGGACTGCCTGTTGGCGGCCCGGCTGGTCGAGAAGGGGGTGCCGTTCGTGCGTGTGCAGCACCAGAACGGGCTGGCGTGGGACAAGCACCGGCGGGCGTTCGACAGCCAGCGGCACATCACCCGCGAGTTCGACACCGCCGTCGGGGCGCTGATCGACGACCTCCGCGACCGCGGGCTGTGGGACAAGACGCTCGTCATCCTCATGGGCGAGTTCGGCCGCACCCCGGAGATCATGGGGCAGGGGCCGCCCGGTCGCAACCACTGGACGAAGAGTTGGTCGATGTCCCTCGGCGGGTGCGGGGTGAAGCCGGGCGTGGTGGTCGGCAGCACGAACGAGGACGGCACCGCGGTGAAGCACCGGCCGGTCACCATCCCCGACCTGTTCGCCACCTTCTACACGCTCCTCGGCATCGACTACCGAACCGAACTGGAGTTCGAGGGTCGGCCGGTGCCGCTCACCGAGAACAGCAAGGGCACCCCAGTGAAGGAGGTGCTGTAACCATGCCCCCGAGCAAACTCACCAAGTGGAAGACCTATCAGGTTGACGACGGCGCGAAGCGCGGGCCGCTCACGATGTCGCAGGTGCGGTTCCACCCGACGGAGCAGCTCCTTTTCGCCGCCACGGGCGATCGCCGCGTCGCCGTCTGGAACCTCAACGACAAGGAGACGACCGCCAAAAACGTGACCGCCGTACCTGGGGTGTTGGCATTCCCGCACGACGCCGGTTGGGTGCGCTGCCTGGACGTATCGCCCGACGGCAAGTGGGTCGTCACCGGCGGGTCGGACCGCACGCTGAAACTCTGGGCGTGGGCGGACGGCAAAGCGGCGGACAAGCCGACGCACGAGGTCGAGGCCCACGCGGGGTGGGTCGAGGGGGTGGCGTTCTCCCCGGACGGCAAGCGTCTCGTCACGGGCGGTGCGGACTACGCCGTGAAGGTGTGGGACGCCGCCGATTGGTCGGCGGTGAAGACGCTGACCGGGCACACGAACTTCGTGCGTGACGTGGCCTGGCTGCCCGACGGCTCGGCGTTCGTCACCGGGGCCGAAGACGGCCAACTGCTCGTGTGGGATGCCAAGACGTTCGCCCTCACCCGCACGATCACCTTCGGCGGGGCGAACGACCAGTTCGGCCAGAACCCGGCACTGAGCGGGGTCCACCGGCTGCACATCAGCCGCGACGGGAAATGGCTGGCGGCCGGGGGCGGCAAGGCCGTCAGTGTCTTCGACGTCGCCACCGGTGCCGCGGTCGCCGAAGACAAATCGGACGCACAGGTCTGCTTCTCGTCGACGGACGACTTGCTCGCGGCCGGGTCGAACAACGCGAAGATCCTCACCTACGACGCCGCGAAGTTCGCCCCGGCGAAGGCCGACAAGAACGGCAAGCTCGGAACGCCCGGCCCGCTGCCGGGCAAGGAGTTGGCTCAGATCAAACTCGGCGATTTCTCCCTCGGCATGCGGTTCTCCGCCGACGGCAAGCTGCTCGGCCTCGGCCGCGCCGACGGCAAGGTCGAAGTCTGGGAGGTGGCATGATGCGTTCCACAGTCCTCGTCGCCGCGCTCCTCCTGGTCGGCGCGACTCCGGCATTTTCCGCCGACGCCCGCGACCTGAGCAAGGCGATCGACGCCCGCCTCGCCGCGGCGCACAAGGCTGTCGGGGTCACTCCTGCTGCCCGCGCGGAGCAGCACGAACTCCTCCGCCGGATTTATCTCGACATCCTCGGCCGCATCCCGACGCCCGAGGAGGCGACCGCGTACCTGAAGGACGCCGACGCCGAGAAGCATCACAAACTCATCGACGCGCTGCTCGCTCACCCCGAGATGCCGGTCTACTGGCGGGGCGTGTTCCACCACTGGCTGAACGGCACCCTGGACGAAAAACGGGCGGGTGAGGCCGAGTTCCTCGACTACCTGGAGAAGCGGCTCGGCGAGAACGCCGGGTGGGACACGATCGCCCGCGAACTGCTCGACCCGAACGAGGGCGACCCGGTCGGGGCGAACGCCGCGTACTTCCTCACCAGCCGGCTCGCCGGCAACGACCGCGCGGCCCAACTCGACGCGATGACGGTGGCGGTGTCGAGCGTGTTCTTCGGCGTGCAGGTGCAGTGCGCCAAGTGCCACGACCACCCGACCGTGCCCGGCTGGAAGCAGGAGAACTACTACGGCTTGGCGGCGTTCTTCGCCCGCACCGGCACGACGAAGGGCAAGAGCAACCTGCCCGCCCTGACCGAGAAGGCCGACGGCGAGGTGAAGTTCATCGGCCGCAAGAAGGGTGAGCAGACGGCCAAGCCCCTGTTCCTCGACGGCCAGGTGATCGAGGCGAACTCGGGCCGGCGAAAGGCACTCGTCGCGGCCGGCGTGACCGCCGACGGCCCGTACTTCAAGCGGGCGATGGCGAACCGGATGTGGAAGCAGTTGCTGGGCGTCGGGCTGGTCGAGCCGGTCGATCAGATCCACGACGGCAATCCGGCGTCGCACCCGGAGTTGCTGAACGACATTGCGGAGGACTTCGCCAAGCACAATTTCGACCTGCGGCGGCTGATGGGCGGAATTCTGCACAGCGAGGCGTACCTGCGGTCGAGCCGGTGGACGGGGTCCGGTTCGCGCCCGGCGGACAAGACGTACGCCGTGGCCGCGCTGAAACCGCTGTCGCCGCCGCAACTGGCGGTCGCACTGGCGCAGGCCACCGGGTACGCCGACACCCTGCGGGCGAAGTACGAGCGGGAGAAGGCGAAGCTGAAGATCGACGCGGTGACGTTCCCGATCGTGCGCAAGCGGTTCGAGCAGGAGCGGGAGTATTCCACACTCAGCGCCCGATTCAAACAGGACGGGGACGCGTTTCAGGCCAACGCCTCGCACGCGCTCTACCTGACCTACCACCCGACGGTGCGGGCGATGCTCGCGCCGGGCGGGCTGGTCGGGACGCTCTCCAAACTGACGGACGCGGCCGAGGTCGCCCGCACCGCGTACCTGACGGTGCTGTCTCGGCCGCCGAGTGCCGAAGAAGCGGCCGCAATCGGGAAGCACCTCGCCACGCCCGGCGTGGCCCGCGAAGAGTTGTGCCGCGACGCGGTCTGGGCATTGATTTCAGGGTCGGAGTTCCGCTTCAACCACTGACCGCCGTCTCGTGCCTCGGTTTGTCTGAAGTCGCCTCCGCGGGGATTCAGTTCCATGGGTCAGCCGGTGCCGACGCCCGAACCACCGACGCCCGAGGCCGACCGCCTCGTGCGGCTGGTGCTGGCCGGCGACACCCAGGCGTTCGCCGGGGTGATCCGCCTGTATGAGGCGGACGTGTGGCGGATCGCCGCCACCCTGGTCCGCGACTGGGCGGCCACCGAGAGCCTGGTGCAGCAGGCGTTCATCGACGCCTACACGCACCTGCACAGCTACCAACTCGGCACCGACTTCGGGGCGTGGATCCGGACGCTGACACGGAACCGGTTGCGGAAGGAACTCCGCACCCTGACTCGCGCCGAGCAGCGGTTGGTGGTGTACCGCGAGCAACTGGCCGAGCGGTTGCGGTCGGAAACACCGGCCGACGACGATTCCGACGTCTACCTGGCGGCCTTGCGGGGCTGCCGCGAACACTTGCCCGCCGACGAGGCCGCACTGCTAGGGCTGCGGTACGAGCGGGGGCTGTCGTTCGAGGCCATCGCCGCCCGCCGTGGCATGACCGCCGCCGCCGTGCAGCGGGCCATCTCCCGCATCCGCTTCCGCCTCCGCGCCTGCATTGAGGGGCAGTTGACACCGACATGAATCGCACCGACGAACTGACCGACCGCCTGATCGACGGCACCCTGACGGACGCCGACGCGGTCGAACTGGATTCCCTGCTCGCCGCCGACCCGGCCGCGCAGGCCCGCCACCTGGCCGCCGTCCGGCTGGAACTGGTGTTGCGCGGCCTCCGCACCGAGTTCGACTTCGCCGATCCGACGGTCGAGACGATTACGACACTCCGGGTCGAGCGGACGACCGCGGTCGTCATGGCCGAAATCGTCAACCGGCCGGTTCCGGGTCGGCCGGCGCGCCGCTGGCGCGGCCTGGTCGCGTTCGCGGCTCTGACGGCCGCGGTGCTCGTCGCGGGCTGGGTCGCCCTCCGGTCACCCGAACCGTCTCGTGGGCCGAACGATCCCCCGCCCGCCGTCGTCTTCGCGCGTCTCACGTCCGTGTCCGGCGTCGTCGAGGTCGTCGGCACCGCGGGCGACACCGTTGCCCGTCAGAACCAACCCCTCATACCGGGCCAGTCACTCCGCACCGTCGGCGAGGAGAGCGCCGCCACCGTCGAGTTCGCCGAGGGCACACGCGTCGAGGTTCACCCCGAGTCGGTCGTGCGGCTGGGCCCTGAGCCAGCCGGCGAATCCGCCCGGAAGCTGTTCCTCGCGCACGGCCGCGTGAGCGTCGTCGCGACCGGCAGTCGTATCGTGGTCGAAGCCGGCGCGACGGAGGTGGAGGTGACCCGCGGCTCGTTCGCCCTCTGGTCGGCCGGGTCGGGGTCGGCGCGAGTGGAATCGACGGACGGGGACGTGCGGGTGAGCCGCGGCGGGCCGGCGGAGCCGGTGGTGCTCGGCCCCGGCCGCGCCGCCTACGTCCGCGACGAGCAGACCCCGATGCGGATCGACGTGGCGTGGCAGATCGACGCGGCCCCGCACGCCCGACTGGACTTCGCGGCGCTCGACGTCGGGTTCGCCCCGGACGGCGACGTGCTCGCGGTGTCGGCGAAGCAGTGGGTGCGGTGGACGCCGGGGACGCCCGACCCCGGCCGCACGCTTTTCCCGCCGAAGGTGTCCAACGACGGTCTGGCCGCGTGGCTCACCCCCGACCGGCGGGCCGTCGCCCTGTACCGGGTGGACGACCGCGAGCCGCGGGTCGTGGTCCGCGATCTGCCGTCCGGGACCGAGCGAGGTCAGATTCCCGTCCGAGTCAGCGAGCCGCGGTTCGTGTGCGTCGCCCCGGACGGCTCGTGGGTGGCGACCACCGGCGGGCAGAAGCCGAACAACCGGCGGGTGCGGGTGTGGGAGGTCGCCACCGGACAGGAGCGGTTCGCGTTCGACCTCGACAACTCGGTCACCTGCCTGAACGCTTCGCCGGACGGCCGACGGCTGGCGGTCGGGGTGTCCGACCTGACGAAGGACTCGAGCAACTTGGTGGCGGTGTTCGACGCCACCACCGGCGAGCGGGCGTTCGACCTGCCGACCCGTCGCAAGGCGGTCACCACCCTGGCGTTCTCGGACGACGGCCGGGAACTGGCCGCCGGGTTCAACGGGACGATTCAGTTGTGGGACGTGCGCGAACGTAAGCTGCGGCGGACGCTCGAAGGGTTCGAGCGGGTCGTCACCCGGCTGACCTACAGCCCGCGGGGCGACATGGTCGCCGCCGGCACCCAGGACGGGCAGGTGTGGGTGTGGTCGGCCGCGACCGGGCGGCGGACCCAGGTGATCGACACCGGCACCCGTGGCGTGCGGTCCCTGGCCTTCAGCCCGGACGGCAAGCGGCTGGTCACGGCGACGAACAAGGCTCCCGTCGCCGTGTGGGATGTCGCCCCCGAACCCGACGCCTGACCCTGAGCCGACCAGATGTAGTTCGCCGCCGTCGCCGAGAGGAATGCCGAGTTGGAACCCCCGTGACCGGTGCCGGAGGCGAGTTTGTCGTCTGGTCGCCGGCCCGCCGGGATTCTCATACCAGCCCACCGACCCGCCCTTCCAGAAGCCGCCCGATGAACCGCCTCCTCAGCCTGTCATTCGTGCTGATCGGCGCGACGGTCGCCGTCGCCCAACCCCCGGCGGATGCGCGGTTCGGGGACACCGTCGCTCCATTCCTGAAGGCGAACTGTGTGAAGTGCCACGGCGTGGAGAAGCCGAAGGGCGGGGTCCGCCTCGACGACCTGACGGCCGACCCCAAACACGCCGAGCGGTGGCTGGCCGTCCGCGACCAGATTCGGGACGGGCTGATGCCGCCGGCGAAGGAGCCGAAACCGGATGCCGCCGCGGCGCGGGCGGTGGTCGCGTGGGCGTCCGCCGCGTCCGGGGCGAAGCCGGCCGCGCTGCCGAACCAGGGCAACCTGATCCCGCACGAACTGCTGTTCGGCAAGCCGGCGGCGGACGGCGACGCGACTCCCGCCCGCGTCTGGCGGCTCAGCCCGGACGGCTACTTGGGGTTGGTCCGGGAGGTCACGCGGGGCAAGGTGTCGGGCCTCGTGCAGCCGTTCACCCTGATTCCGGAGCGCGGCATCCGCGACTTCGCCGGCCTCTATTCCATCGACGAGCCGAGTACCGAGATTCTCGTCCGCAACGCCGAGGCCATCGTCCTCGCGCAGACGGCGCACGAGATCAAGGACGGTAAGGTGAACGGGAAGAACGACACCGTCGGCGAGTTCGTGCGGCTGATGGACCCGGCCAAGCCGCCGACCGCCGCACAACTCGAAGCCGCGATCCAATTGCAGTTCAAGCTGGCCCTCGGCCGCGTCGCCACCGCCGACGAGTCGGCCCGGTTCGTCGCGCTGTACGAAAAGTGTGCGAAGGCCGGCGACACACCCGCCGCCGTGCGGACCACCCTCCAGGCCGTGTTGCTCAAGACCGACGCCGTGTACCGCAGCGAGCGCGGCAGCGGCGGCGCGAAGTCGATGCTCGCGCCGGACGAGATGGCGCGGGCGGTGAGTCTGGCGCTGGGCGACCGCCGCGACCAGGTTCTCGTACAGGCCGCGCAGAAAGGTGAGTTGAAGACCCGCGAGCAGGTGGCGGCGCAGGTGAAGCGAATCCTCGACGACCCGAAGGCGGACAAGCCGCGGCTGCTCCGCTTCTTCCGCGAGTTCTTCGAGTACCACAAGGCCGAGGACGTGTTCAAGGACAAGCCGGCCGACGGCATCAAGCACCTGCCTGGCGTCCTCGTCCGCGACACCGACCGGCTGATCCTACACATCCTCGCGGCGGACAAGGACGTGTTTCGCGAACTGCTCACCACCCCGGTGTCGTTCGTCAACTACTCCACCAAGACGAACAAGCAGACGCGGAAGGACGAGGCCGTGCCGGCGGACGTGCTGCCGAAGCCGGACCCGAACCCCAAGCGGAAGCCCGACTGGATCGGCACCGTGACCGACGTGTACGGGTTCAAGGAGTGGCCCGCTGTGCAGCCGACCGAGTTGCCCAAGGACACCCGGTTGGGCGTCCTCATGCAGCCGAGCTGGCTCGTCGCCTGGAGCACCAACTTCGACAACGACCCGGTTCGCCGGGGCCGGTGGGTCCGCGAGCGGTTGCTCGGCGGCACCGTGCCCGACCTGCCCATCGGCGTCGTCGCACAAGTGCCCGACGCCCCGCACCGCACGTACCGCGACCGGCTGACGGTCACCCGCGACGCCGCCTGCTGGAAGTGCCACCAGCGGATGGACGACCTCGGCCTGCCGTTCGAGCAGTTCGACCACTTCGGCCGGTTCCGCACGACCGAGACGGTGCGGGACGACGACGCGACCGCCAAGAACGTGGACAAGAAGGGCAAGCCGCTCGGCCCGGTGACGAAGCAGGTGGCACTGGACACGACCGGGGTGGTCGCCGACAGCGGCGACGCCAAGCTCGACGTCGCGGTGAAAGACCCCCGCGAACTCGTCCGCCGCCTCGCCGACTCGCCCCGCGCCCGGCAGGTGTTCGTCCGCCACGCCTTCCGCTACGTCCTCGGTCGCAACGAGACGCTGTCCGACGCGAAGGCGCTCCAGGATGCCGACCGTGCGTACGTCGAGAGCGGCGGCAGCTTCAAGGCGCTCGTCGTCTCGCTTCTGACCTCCGACGCCTTCCTGTACCGAATTTCACCCGCGAAGGGAGAGTCGAAATGACCACCGAGACGACCCGCCGGACGATGCTGAAGGGCGTGGCCCTCGGCGCGGGGGCGACGCTGCTCACGCCGGTCCTCGGCGACCTTGCCGCGCACGCCTGCGGGGACGGCAAGAAGGTGGCCCGCAAGCGGGTCGTCTTCGTGATGCAGAGCAACGGCATCAGCCCGGCGCACCTCGTGCCGGACGGCGTGAAGCGGCGGCCGGACGGCCGGAACGAGCGTCCGCAGAACGACGCGATGGAGGAGGTCGCCCTGAAGGGGAAGACGCTGCACAAGGCGCTCGCCCCGCTCGCCCCGTTCCAGGACCGGCTGGCGCTGGTGCAGGGGCTGTCCGGGCGGATCGCCCTCAGCGACCACTCGGCCAACCACGGCGCGCTCGGCGCGTACCCCGCGAACAAGGGGGCGATGGGCCAGACCATCGACTCGGCGGTGGCCGACGCCCTGCCCGGCACCTTCCGGCACGTCGCCCTGGGGTACGGCGGCGGCACCGACCCGATGAGCTACTGCTACTCGGCGTCCGGGCCGGGCAAGGCGGTGCCCATCCTCTGCTCGCCCGACCTCGCCTTCAAGGGGGTGTTCGGCAGCGTCGCCGAGGGGTCCGGCCGGCAGGCGTTCGACCAGCGGTCGCACCTGCTCGACTTCATGGCCGACGACGTGAAGCAGTCCCGCGCCGCCCTGGCCGGCGAGGAGCGACAGAAGTTCGACCGCTACCTGGAGGCGTTCGAGTCGCTCCGCGACCGGCAGGCGGAACTGGTCGCCAAGGCGGACGACCTGAAGCGGCACGCCCCGAAGTTGGGCGACAAGCAGACGACCAGCAAGTCCAGCCTGATCCTGGAAGCGCAATTCGAGATCGCCGCGGCGGCGCTGCTGGCCGGCGTCACGAACGTGGTCACGCTCGTCTCCGGCGGCGGCGGGCAGCGGTTCGGCAGCTTCCCGGAGTTCGGCATCCCGGACCTGCACCACATCGGGCACGGCGGGTCCTACGACGGCAAGACCTACGAGGAGTGCTTCGTCGAGCTGCGGGTGTTCCACACCAGGCTGATCGCCGGACTGGCCAAGAAGCTCGCCGACACGAAGGAGGGCGACGGCACCGTGCTCGACAACACGCTGATCGTCTACCTGAGCGACTCCGGCGAGAGCCACCACCCCGGCCTGCACGAGTGGCCGGTGGTGCTGCTCGGCGACCTCGGCGGCCAGCTGAAGACCCGCGGCCGCTACCTCCAGTTCCCCGCTTATGGCACGAAGGCGCACCGCACCATGGCCAACCTGTACTGCACGCTGCTGCACGCGGTCGGCAAGCCGACCGACAAGTTCGGTGTGCCCGACCCCGGCCTGAAGGACGTGAACCAGACCGGGGTGGTTGCGGAACTGCTGAGCTGACTCACTTCGGCGTCGCGGGGGGCACCTTCCCCGCGACACGGACCGGGTCGAGGCTCGGCAAGTAGTTCTTCATGTCGTCGCCACGCTTCACCAGGTCGCCGACGAACGGCCGCACCGGGATCTTGTCCTTCTCGGTCGGCTTCTTCTCGATGAACGTGCCGTCCGCGAGCGACACGTACACCGTGCGGCGGTAGTTCACCACGTCCGCGCCCAGGTCCTTCACCTTGTGCAGGGCGTCGCCGTTCGGCCCGACGGTGAACTCCAGCACGCTGTAGTCCGGCGACACGCGGAAGTAGCGGTACCCGCACCGCGGCGGCTCGCCCCCCTTCATCACGTCGGCGTACTCGCTCAGCCAGTACAGGTTGCCCTGCACCCAGTTCACATACACCCACTCGCTCGGCTTGAGGATGTCGTTCATCGCCAGCCGCTTCACCACCTCGCCGGTCTTCTTGTAGATGACGACGCGGTCGGCAAACCCGGCGTACTGCTTGAACTCGTCCGACGGGGTCTGGTTGAGTTCCTTCTCCTGGCCGACGGGCGGCTTGTTGCCGGCGCCGGTCCAGTTGGCGGTCTGGAACACGGCGAACGTTTCCCCGCCGGGGGGCACGAAAATGTGCGCGTACGCGACCTTGAAGTGATCGAGGCCTTGCGGCAGCCCGACCAGCCAGCCGGAGTGTTTGATGTCGGTCTTCGTGTCTTTCCAGGTGAACTCCCAGCCGTCCTTGCCGTCTCGCTGCTTCTTCGATTCGGCGGTGACGACGTACCGCCCGTCGGCGGACTGGCCGCCGTCCACGTACCCCGGCCGGGTGTGCCCGGCGAGGGTGGTGAGCGGGAGCAGGAACACGGCGACGGCGGCGGCGAAGGGACGCATGGTGTACTCCGGGTGGCGGGTCAGAACGCTTCCTTCACCGGCTCGGCACTCGCGCCGAGGAAGGTCATCGGTCGCCCCTCCTTGGACAGGTACTCCTTGCGGTAGTCGATCTTCAGCGCGTGGCACATGGTGGCCAGGAACTCCTGCGCGCTCACCGGGCGGTCGGTCACCTCCCCGCCCCGCTCGTCCACCTTGCCGACGACCGCCCCGCCGTTCACCCCGCACCCGGCCAGCCAGGTGGTCCACGCCTTCGCGTAGTGCCCGGCCCCGAGGGTCTGGTTGTACCCCTTGTCCGCCAGGTGCGGGGTGCGGCCGAACTCGCTCATGAACACGACGAGGGTGCCGTCCAGCAGCCCGCGCTCGGTGAGGTCTTCCAGCAGGTGCGCCAGGCTGGGGTCCATGTACTCGGCCCGGCGCTTGATGTTCTTGGCGGCGCTGCCGTGGTCGTCCCACCCGGACAGCGTCACCTCGACGAACGGGACGCCCGCCTCCACCAACCGCCGGGCGAGCAGCAGCGACTTGCCGAACTGCGACTTGCCGTAGGCGTCCCGCACCCGCGGCGGTTCGGCGTCCAGGTCGAACGCCTTCATCTTGTCCGAGCGGAGCAGTTGCAGGGCCTTCTTGTAGTTCGCCTGGTGCGCGGCGGCGGCGGACGAGGGGCGGGCCGCGGCGGCCTGTTCCTCGAACGCGCCGAGCAGTTTGGCCGCGTCGTCGAACTCGGCCGCGGCGACGGCCGGCTTCAGGTTCTCGATCCCTTTGGTCGGGTCGTTCACCGGCACCGCCGCGTGCTTCGGGCCGAGGTACGCGGGTACGGAACGGTGCGGGGCACCGCCCCCGTCCCCGTCGTTCCCCCCGTGCAGGCTGACGAAGTTCGGCAGTTCGGCGTCGGCCGGGCCGAGTTCGCACGAGGCGACGTTGCCGATGGACGGGTAGGTGACGGTGCCGTTCGGGTTGTACCCGGTGTGCATCATCGCGCGGGCGCGTTCGTGGACCGTGTTGCCGGTGCTCATGCCGCGGATGAGGCAGATGTCCTTCATCCGTGCTGCGAGCTTCGGGAAGAACTCGCAGAACTTCACGCCCGGGACCGCGGTGTCGATCTGCGTGTTCTCCGCCTTGAGATCGGGCACGGTGAACGTGTGGTGCTGGCTCACCCCGCCCTGCATGTGCAGCATGATGCACGCCCGCGACCGGGCGGGGGTGGCGTCGGCGGCGTGCGCCAGGCGGGGCAACAGCCAGCCGGTGGACGACGCGCCGACGAGACCGGCGGCGGTCAGTTTGAGGAAGTCGCGGCGGCGGACGGCGTCTCGCGGAGTCATGTCAACCCCGGGGGTGAGGGTGCGGTCAGTTGTTGAGCATGAACTCGCTGCTGTTCAGGAGCACCCAGACGACGCGGCGGTACGCCTCGCGCGGGGCTTTCTGCTTGGCGACGAAGGCGGCGAACGTGTCGCGCTCGTCGGCGGTCGGCTTGCGGCACAGGACCGCGAGGAACAGTTCTTCCAGCGCGTCGGCGGGCGACTTGGCCGACTCCAGCACGCGGTCCACCACCTTCCCGCCGGTGTTGAACGTCGCCTCGTTCATCAGCTTGAGCGCGTGCGGGACGCCGAGCTTCAGTTCGGTCGGCTCGTCGGTCACGCCGGGGCCGCGAAACTGCCCGACGAACAGCGAGCGGTGCGACGGCGGCGGCGGGGCCTTGGGGTTGGGCTTCTTGGGCGGGTTCTTCGGGTCGGCCGGCGGCGCGAGGTCGGGCACCTCCAGCGCCCCGCACAGGGCGTCGTACAGTTGCTCCGGGGTGAGCACCTTCGGGGTCATGCGGGCGAAGAGCGGGTCGGCGTCCGGTTTGTCGTTGCCGGGGGCGGGCTTGCTCGTCCGCTGGTAGGCGTCGCTCAGGCAGACGCCGCGGATCAGGTGTTTCAGGTCGAAGTCCGCGGAGACCAACTCGTCGGCGAGCGTGTCGAGGAGGGCGGGGTGCGACGGCGGGTTGTGGTCGGCGAAGTCGTTCAGCGGGTTCACGAACCCGCGGGCGAAGAAGTGCGCCCACAGGCGGTTGGCGGCGGTGCGGGCGAACATCCGGTTCTCCTTCCCGGTCAGCCAGGCGGCGAACGGCAGCCGGGCGGACGCCGCCGGATCGAGGGCCGGTTCCTCGCCGCCGAGGAACTTCGCCCGCACCCGTGTGCCGGCGTTCCGGGCTTCGCCGGCCGGAATGGAGATCGTGAGCGGCGTGCCGGGTTTGGGCGGTTGCTTGGGCAGGTTGTCCCTCACCGCGCGGGTGTTCGGCGGGTTGTTCGGCGTCGAGGTGGCCCCGAAGAACGCCGCCAGCCCCCAAAAGTCCTTCTGCTTCCAGTCGGAGAACGGGTGGTCGTGGCACTCCGCGCACTGGAGTTGGACGCCGAGGAAGAGCTGCGAGACGTTCCCGGCCATGATCTTCGGCTCGAACTTCCCCTGCATGTCGGCATTGAAGTAGTAGAACCCGGCCTGCGGGTTGTCGGCCAGTAGCCCGGTCGTGGTGAACAGGTCCCGCACCGTCTCGTCCCACCCGCGGCCGGTGTTCAGCCGCTCGGTGATCCAGTCCCGCAACTTGTCCGGCTCCCACTCGGACGGGTTCGCGGACATCTGCCGAAACAGGTTCACCCACCGCTCGCCGAAGTGTCGGCCGTACTCGTCCGAGGCGAGCAGGTCGTCGATCAGTTTGGCACGCTTGTCCGCGGCGGGGTCGGCGAGGAACGCGGCCGTCTGGGTTGCGGTCGGCGGCTTGCCGGTGATGTCCAGGTGAACGCGGCGGAGGAATTCGGCGTCGCCGGCGCGGGGCGAGGCCGGCACTTTGGCGGCGGACAGCCGGACGTCGATCTCGCGGTCGATGAGTTTCGCCACCTCGGCGGGCTTCTTGGCCGGCCGCACCACGACCGGCCCCGATGTCTTCTCGACCCCCTTCGCCCCGCCGATCACCCACTCGCGGAGGAGCTTCTTGTTCGCCTCCGACACCTTGTTGTCGGTCTTCGGCATGTCGTCCTTCGCCAGCTTCTGCAACAGCGGACTCTCGTCCGGTTTGCCCGGCACCACCGCCGCGCCGCCGTTGCCCCCCTTCAGCACGCTCGCCAGCGTGCGGAGGTCGAGACCGCTCTTCTGGTGGACCCCGCCGTGGCACTGGAGGCAGTGGGCGTTGAGAACCGGGAGGATGTCGGCCTCGAAGGTCGGCACCTTCGGCTCGGCCGAGGCCACGGCCGGCAGGAGGGCCAAGACGAGGACGGCGATCAGGCGGCCGGTCATAGCGCACGCTCTGCGGACGGAGTCACCCCCCTGAACCCCGGCCGCCGGCCGTCCAGACAGTCGGGCGGGGGGGCGTACTGATCGCGGGTTGTAGAACTGTCTGTACGCCTTGCGGAGCGGGGTTCGGAAGGTGCGAGCAGTGTTGGATTGCGGACTGCACCCGGCGCGATGCCCCCGCCGCCTCAGACGGTCGCGTTCGCAGTGTCGTGCCGCTGGCGGAGGGGCGCCCAGATGGACGGGGCCGACAGCCGGGGCGGAAAGTGGCGGGTCACGGCGACGAACAACGCTCGCGTCGCCGTCTGGGGTGTGTCTTCACGGCGGTCGAAAGTCGCGGAACCGGATGCCTGACGCCGCTCCTAGCGGCCGGAGACCGAGATGCCTCGTTCGCTCGATGCCGCCCGCTTCTTCTCGCGCCGCACGCTGCTGCGGGCCGGGCCGCTCTCGCTGCTCGGCCTCGGCCTCGGCCTCAACGGCCGCGGGGTCGCGTCCGACCCGGTCAAGTCCGCACGCGGAAAGGCACTCATTCTCCTGTACATGACCGGCGGACCGGCCCAGCAGGAGACCTTCGACCCGAAGCCCGATGCCCCCGACGGCACCCGCGGCGACTTCAAACCGACCGCGACGAGCGTGCCCGGCGTTCACATCTGCGAACACCTGCCGCTCCTGGCCAAGCAGGCCGACCGCTACGCCATCATCCGCTCGACCTGGCACGGGTCCGACACGCACGGCGTGGGGGTCCACTACAACCTGACCGGCCTCAAACACGCCCCGCGATCCGGGGGCGAGCCGCAGGTGGACCGCCGCGACCCGCCGTGCATCGGGTCGGTGATCCGGCAACTCCGCGGGGATCGGAACGGCCTGCCCGGTGCGGTCCAGCTCCCGCGGCAGGTGGGCGACCAGAACAACGCCTACTGGGGTGGACAGCACGCCGGGTTCCTCGGCCCGAAGTTCGACCCGCTCTTCCTTCACGACGAGACCTGGCTCCCCGGCGACCCGCTCCCCGGCTTCACGCCCACCAAAGACGTGCCGGTCGAACGGCTGACCGCCCGTGCGGACCTGCTCGGCGCACTCAACTCGGCTCGCCCCGCGACCGGGACGGAGGACGACTTCGCTCGCTTCCAACGGCAGGCGTTCGACGTGCTCGGCTCGTCGGCCGCGTGGAAGGCGTTCCGGCTGGACGAGGAGAAGGCCGGCACGGTCGAGCGTTACGGCGACAACCGGTTCGGCCGCAGTTGCCTGGTGGCCCGGCGGCTGGTGGAGGCGGGGGTCGGCTGCGTGACGGTGCCGTGGACGTTCAAGCAGTCCGAGCAGAACTTCGACACGCACTCCAAACACTTCCCGAAGATGAAGGACAAGCTGCTGCCGGTGATCGACCGGGCGATGGCCGCGCTCCTCGACGACCTGCACGACCGCCGGCTGATCGACTCCACCCTGGTGGCGTGGACGGGCGAGTTCGGCCGCACCCCGAAGGTCAACAACGGGGGCGGGCGTGACCACTGGGGGCGGGTGTACTCGACGGTCCTGGCCGGCGCGGGCATCCGCGGGGGTACGGTGGTGGGCAAGAGCACGAAGGACGGCGGGCTGCCGGCCGACGACGCGGTCCACGTCACCGACTTCTTTGCCACCATCTACCACGCGCTCGGCTACACCGCCGCCGACGCGGTGACGGACGTCACCGGCCGGCCGCACCACTTCGTGCAGGGCCGCCCGGTGCTGAAACTGTTCGGATGACACCCCGCCGGTTCAGAACGACTTCGTGCCTGTTCGCGG
>JANNQE010001008.1:0-5366 GCA_031441625.1 Planctomycetia bacterium | reverse complement strand
CCCTGGGTGGGTCATTCCGAGAACTCCGCAGGCTGAAGGCCTGCGACTACTCCCACCCTTTCAGGGTGGGGGGGCGGTTGGGGCGGGACGAACCCAGGGCGTTGCCCTGGGCTGAGGACTCTCAGGCCTTCGGCCTGTCGCCGCTTCGCGGCGGAAGAGTGATACACGACCGGAACACGTTTCCGGTTAACCCGCACCTGCCTTGGCACGGGGTGCGGTCTTTTTCCTTCTGGCCACTGGTCACTGACCACCGGCCACTGCGAGAGCCACGATGAACCACCGTCGCAAAGGGCGGAAGCTGAACCGCAACGCCAGCCACCGGCTGGCCATGTTCCGCAACATGAGCCGCGCGCTCATCACGTACGAGACGATCCGGACGACCGTGCCGAAGGCGAAAGAGTTGCGCATGTTCGTCGAGAAGCTGGTGACGATGGCCAAGAAGGCGGCCGTGCTCACCGAGCAGGCCGGCACGACGGCCGACGAGAAAGAGAAGAAGGAACTGCTCAGCCGCGCGCTGCACCTGCGGCGGCAGGCGATGTCGTGGCTGGGGCCGACCCACGGCACGGGCATCTACGACAAGGCGGGCGTGCCGGAGGAAGACCGCACCACCAACACCGTGCTGAAGAAGCTGTTCGCCGTCATCGGCCCGCGGTTCAAGACCCGCCCCGGCGGGTACACCCGCGTGCTCAAACTGCACGAGGTGCGGCTGGGCGACGCCGGCGCGCAGGCGATCATCGAGTTCCTGAAGGAAGGCGAGACGCGGGTCAAGCAGACGGGTGCCCCGGCCCCGACGCCGATGGCCCCCGCGCTGGCATAGAAGAGCCGAAGAGCGGCCGGGTTTACCCCGACCGCTCCCTTTTGCCGGGAGAGTTGACAGTGAACTGCTTCATCTGTTCACAACCAGCCACGCGGTCGTGCTTCGGGTGCGGCCGGTTCTTCTGCGAAGGTCACGGGCGGGTGCAGTCGGTGCCCACCGGGTCTTTTATGGCTGAGCGGGCCATCTGCGAGCATTGCAACAAGCGGTTTGACGAGCAGCGAGTCACCGCCCGCAAAATCGGCGTCATCGCCACCGTAATCATGTTCCTCTTGTTACTTGTGGGGGCAGTAGTGGTCTTCCTTCTATTCCAGAACATGATGACGTGACCCTCACCCCGGTAGGCGGGCAAGTTCTCCTTTCACCCCATCCCCACGGATCGTCTGCGTTCGCACTATCCCCGGCGTGCGAAAACTGCGGGATGGTGCACTCACCGTTTTACGTCGTCGAGAGCAAGGTTACTCCTTCTGCATCCACTGCCTCACCATATACATCAAGGTTGCGTTCTTCTCTGGCATGTCGCTGCGTCCCATGTCCCCGGCCGAGTCCAATGCACTTGGCCTACCGCTTATTCCACATCTAACACTACAGCGCGGGTAGTTTGGCAGTGAGTGTCGCAACAGCTTGCCAAGGTTGAGTTTGGGCAGGATTCGCCTCGCTATGCGGCGTCATTTACCCAAATTGTCACGCCGCCGCAAGCCTTATTCTGGCAGGCGATTACGCCCTGATGGCGGGTACTACCCGCGCTGTAGTGCTAAGAGGGCGACCAACTCGACGTATAACTGGTGACGAGTTGAATTCGGTAGGCGACGGAACTGGCCGGTTAGGAGTGATACTGAGTACCCAGGGCACGAAGGCTGCCATGAAGATCACCGTCGAAACCACGGTCGCCGCCCCGGTCGAAGCCGTGTGGAAGGCGTGGACGACGCCGGCCGACATCGTGCAGTGGAATGCCGCGTCGGACGACTGGCATACCACGACCGCGACGGTCGATCTGCGGCCGGGCGGGGCGTTCTCGTCGCGGATGGAGGCGAAGGACGGCAGCATGGGGTTCGACTTCGCGGGCACATACACGGCGGTGATTCCGCACGAGCGGATCGAAGCCGAGTTCGGCGGGCGGGTACTTGTGGTCGAGTTCATCCCCACGGCGACCGGCGTGACCGTCCGCGAGACGTTCGACGCCGAAGAGACACACCCCGTTGAGATGCAACGGGCCGGCTGGCAGGCCATCCTTGATCGCTTCGCCCGTCACGTCGAAGGCCGGTAGCGCTGGCACCTGGCAACTCCGGTGGGTAAGGTACGGGTGGGAGCCGGTACAAATCCCGACAGGCTTCGCCGTGAGTCCGACCACTCTTCCCACGCCGATGGCGTTCACCCCCCGCGCGGTTCCGAGGCTGATTGAATGGTCCTGCACCCCGATGCCAAAGCGTTCGTCGCCCGCATCCTGGCGGACCCGGCGGACGCCGTGATCCGCGACGTGTTCGCCGACTGGCTGCACGAGCAGGGGGGCACGGGGAACGAGAACTGGGCGCGGTACATCCGCCTGCGGGCCGAATCGGCGCTCTGCCACGGCACCGACCGCGAACTGCTCCGCGAGGAGGCCGACCACCTGGCCCCACACCTGGTGGCCCGCCTCACCGCCCCGGCCGCCAAGTTCGCCCCGCAGTTCCACCACTTCCTCGACCTGCTGCCGGCCGACCGCTTCATCGTGACCATCGGCCACTTCGAGTTCCCGGCCGAGCCGAACGCGGCCCTCGGCGAGACGAACGCCCTCGCCGCCCGATCGCTCGTGCTGGCCGAGCGCGACGGCCTCTTCGCCGTCGTGACGGACTTGCCGTTGCCCGGCCTGCGGCGGGTTCTCGGCCACCGGCTGAACGGGCGGACGGTACTGTTCCCGACGTACACGCCGGAGTTGAACGCCGCGCTGAACCGCACCTTCCCCCCGCCGCCCCTCCCGCCGCCGACCGCCGAACAGACGGCCGAACTGAACCGCAAGCTGGCCCGCACGACCGTCGAGCGGCTGGTGGCCGACGCCCGCGACGACCTGGCCACGCGGATCGAGATCGTGGCCCAGCCGAGCGGGTTCGACGTGCGGTTCCTGGTGGCCGGCCGGTCGAAGCGTCAGCTCGGGTTGAATCCGGAGATGGGCGAACTGGTGGTGAAGGCGTTCTTCGCCGCCGACGTGTTCGCCCGCCTGCACGTCCGCGCCCGCCCGCGGAACACGTCGTTCGGGGCCGGGGCCGAAGTGGACGTGTGAACAGTTTCTCGCAACTGGGGTGGTGTCGCCGGCCGATCTTTTCGACAACTCGGCCGCCGCCGGCGCGAACCCCGTACCCCCTGCCGCGGTCCTGTCCCGATCTGATGCTCGCCCGCAGGGAGGTTTCGAGTGCCGACTTTAGTTGTGGATCAGCCCGACCAGCCCGCCCCCGACACCACACCCGCCACGCCGATCACGCCCTCGACCGACTCGCCCGGCGGAAGTCGGGAGTTGCTCAAGCTGGCCGCCCCGCTCATCGTCAGCCAGAGCTTCATGACGGTCCAGGTGTTCATCGACTCGCTGCTGCTCAGTTGGCACGACGCCCGCGAGATGGCCGCCACCCTGCCGGCCATGCTCTGGTTCTGGCAACTGTTCGGCCTGCTGCAAGTGACCGCCGGGTACGTGTCCACGTTCGTGGCCCAGTACACCGGGGCGAACCGCTCGCACCGCGTGGGGCCGGCCGTGTGGCAGGGCATTTATTTCGCCGTCATCGCCGGCGTCCTGTTCCTGCTCATGGTGCCACTCGCCCCGTACCTCATCATGCTCGGCGGGCACACCGAGGCGCTCCAGGGGTTCGAGACCACCTACCTCCGCTGCCTCTGTTTCGCGGCGCTGCCCATGCTGGTGATGGCGGCGGTGAACGGGTTCTTCTCCGGCCGCGGGCAGACGTGGACCATCCTGCTCATCGAAGCGGCGGGCACCTGCGTCAACGTCGGGCTGGCGCTGGTGTTCGTGTTCGGCGAGGCCGGGGTGCCGAAATTCGGCCTGTCGGGGGTCGCCGGTGTGCCGGACGGCGGCATCGCAGCGGCCGGGTGGTGTACGGTGGCCGGGTCGTGCGTGTCGGCACTGGTCGCGGTCGGGCTGTTCATGCGGAAGAAGTACCGCACCGAGTTCGCCAGCCTGAGCGGGTGGCGGTTCGACCCGCCGCTGTTCAAGCGGCTGGTGCGGTTCGGCGGGCCGGCCGGCATGCAGGTGTTCCAGGACGTGATGGTGTTCAACGTGTTCGTGCTGGCGGTGGGCGCGCTGAACGAGGCGGCCGCCGGTGCCACCTCTCTGGCCATCCGGCTGAACATGGTGGCCTTCTTGCCGATGATGGGCATGGCCCAGGCGGTGTGCATCCTCGTCGGCCAGCGGCTCGGCGGGGACAACCCGGCCGTCGCCGAGAAGACCACCTTCACCGGCATGAAGTGGATGTTCGGGTACATCGCCGTCGTGGCGGCCGTCTACCTGCTCTTCCCGCGGTCGCTCGTGGGCGTGTTCGAGGGGGACCGGGAGATCGCCAGCTTCGAGGCGGTGGCGGCACTGGTGCCCGGCCTCCTGGTGTGCGTGGCCCTCTACTCACTCGCCGAAGCGCCGATGATGGCGTTCGCGTTCGCCCTCCGCGGGGCCGGCGACACCAAATTCGTATCCCGCGTCACGTTCGCCCTCGGCTGGCCGATCATGGTCATCCCCACGCTCATCGTGTTGTGGCTCCAGGCACACCTCTTCTGGGCGTGGGGGTTCGCCACCCTGTACGTGTTCGTCATGGCGGTCTGCTTCTGGCTGCGGTTCCGGAGCGGCAAGTGGAAGACGATGCGGGTGATCGAGGCGGCCCCGACGGACGACGAAGACACGGCCAAGCGGTTCGCGGCGTGATGCGACAATGGTCGGAGGCCCGACCGTGAGGGCGGGCACCAGTGGCCTCTGGCACCCTCCCTCACGGTCGGGCCTCCGAGCTGTTATCCTACCCCCATGTTCGAGTTCTTCGACCACACCGCCGACCTGGGCCTGCGGGTGACCGCTCCCGACCTGAACGCCCTCTTCACCGACGCGGCGGTCGGGCTGTTCGCCATGATGACCGACGACATCTCGACCATCCGCCCGAACCTCACCGTGCCCTTCACAGTCACTGGCTCCGACCGCGAGTACCTGCTGTTCGACTGGCTGCGGGGGTTGCTCCTGTACGCCGACGAGAACCGGGTGCTCTTCTGCCGGTTCGCCGTGACGGTCACTGACACCGGGTTGTCAGCGACCGCCGAGGGTGAGCCGCTCGACCCGGCCCGCCACCAGTTGGCCCGCGAGGTGAAAGCCATCACCTACCACGGGCTGAAGGTGGAGCCGACCGCTGCTGGGTGGCTGGCGGAAGTGATCGTAGACATCTAAGGACACTGCCGATGAAAGCCGCGTTCTCCGGCCCGCTCGAAAAGGTGGACGACTGCTGCTGGCGTATCCCGAAGGGGTATCGCCCGGACATGCGCGTGGACGGCCTCATCTTCGCCAACGACAAGTTGATGGAGTCGATCCGGGGCGATCAGG
>JANNQE010001007.1:0-12663 GCA_031441625.1 Planctomycetia bacterium | reverse complement strand
CAAGAAAGGTGAACCGGCGGCGTGAGCCGCCGGGTGGTTTCGGGTGGTCGCACCCAGGCGGCTGACGCCGCCGGTTCACCAGGAGAATGTCATGCCGACCGACTTCTGGTTCCGCTTCAGCACCTACCTGTCGCTGGTGCTGTCGTGCGCCGCGCTCGGGTACGCCGAGTGGCAGTTCCTGCCGGAGGTGACGGCGTTCGCCGGGCTGATCGTGGTGCTGCTGGTGGTGTCGTTCGCCCTCGACCGGCGGTTCGAGCTGAGCCTGGCGAAGGCGAACGCCCTCGGCCTGGGCATCGGCGTCGCGGCCGTCGTGTGGATGGTGGTCAGCCTGGCCAACCCGCGGCCGGCCCTGGCCGACATCGACTGGCCGACGAACATGCTACCCCTCATCGGCCCGGTCCTCATGGCCCTCATCCCGGCCAAGCTGTTCCGCCCCAAGCACGTGGGCGACTGGTGGGCCATGCACGGGGTGGCGGTGGCCGGCGTCGCCCTCGCCTCCAGCATGACCGACGACGCCCCGTTCGTGGCCGTGCTGGCCGCCTACGCCGTCTGCTCCACCTGGGCGCTGGTCCTCTTCTTCTACCGCCGCAGCGGCGGGTTCATCGACCCCATCCCCAACCGCCCGACCCCCCCGCAGGCGCAACTGGCCCCGGCCGACCCGGACGCCCGCCCGCCCCGCTGGGTGTTCGCCCGCACCCTCGTGTGGCTGGCCGGCAGTGCGAGCGTGGCGGTGGTGCTGTTCGTCGCCCTGCCCCGCTCGGGCGGGTACGCCTGGACGTTCACCAAGAAGTACTACGTGACCGGCGACTCGGGCGACACCAACACCCTGACGGTGGCCAAGTCGGGCGACCTGAACGAGAGCGACGAGCCGGCGTTCAAGGTGACGGTGGCGGACGCCGCCGGCAACCCGCTCGGCGGGGCCGACGCCGACGGCAACCTCACCCTGCCGCTCGACCCGGACCAGCACTGGCGGACGCGGGAGTTCGTGGACTACACGTGGGAGGAGGGCAAGGGGGAGGCCACCTGGAAGCAGAAGATGGTCGCCCTGATGCCGCTGGTGGCGGGCGCACAGGCGTCCGCCGCCGCCGACTTCGGCCCCGGCGGGTTCACCATCCGGTACGAGTTGACCGCCAAGCAGCAGGCGGTGGCGGCCTCCCCGCTGCGGTGGGTGGCCGACCGCTCGCCCGCCCAGACGCCCGCCGGCCGCACCGCCACCCTGTGGAACAACGGGGCCGCCATGACCTGGGCGGCCCGCCCGGAGCGGTATGCGCAAGCGACCGGGCCGGCCGGCAAGGGCGACCCGGCGGACGGCGGCACGGCGTTCGAGCTGGCCGACACGCGGTCGCTGCCCGATCTCAAGCGGAAGGGGCCGGACTTCTTCAACAAGTATGCCCGCGGGCTGCTGGCCAAGATGATCGCCGCCCGGCAGATCCCGCCCGCCGCCACGCTGACCGACGCCGACCTGGTGCCGGACGAACACCACGAGGCCGTCGCCCGCGCCTTCACCGCCCACTTCCGCGACTCCGACGAGTTCACGTACACGACCAAGCTGGAGCCGAAGGACCGCAAGCTCGACCCGCTGGTGGACTTCGTGAAGAACGGCAAGGCCGGGCACTGCGAGTGGTTCGCCGGCGCGCTCGTGCTCACCCTTCGGGCGGTCGGCATCCCGGCGCAGTACGTGACCGGCTTCCGCGGGTGGGAGATGGACGAGAACGGCGACCTGGTCGTCCGCCAGCGGCACGCCCACGCCTGGGTGGAGGTGCTCGTGTCGGTGCCCGCCCCGCCCGGCTTCACGTTCCGCGTGCCGCCCGCCCCCGGCCAGCCGCCGCGGGTGTGGCGGTGGCTCACCCTCGACCCGACGACCGGCTCGGCCGGCGAGACGGCGGCCCCGAAGAACTGGTTCGAGCAGGGGGCCGGCTGGGTGACCCACTTCCTGTTGCGGTTCGACAAGGAGACGCAGCAGAAGGCGGTGGACGACCTGTCGAGTGCCGGGCGGAGGTGGTGGCCGTGGGCGGCCGGCGGGCTGGCGGTGCTGGCGGGCGGGTGGTTCGGCTGGCGGTGGTGGGCGAAGCGGGCGGCGGCCCGCACGCGGTTCGACGGGCCGGACTGGTACGCCCGCTTCCAGGCGGTGCTGGCCACCCGCGGGCACACCCGCGGCCCCGGCCAGACGCCCCGCGAGTTCGCCGCCGCCGTGTCGGCGGCGGTGCCGGCCGCCGCCGCCGTGGTGCAGTTCGTCACGTCGAAGTTGTATCGCGTGCGGTACGCCGGCCAGCCCCTCACCGCGGACGAGGCGGCACAAATGACGACGGCGTTGGACGGCCTGGACGCCCTGTGGGCCGGATCGCCGCCTGCACCCGCCCAACGGTAGCCGGGGTCTGGAAGCCCGGATCGTACTCCCGCCGGAGTCGTCTCATGCTCGCCCCGTCCGTGTTCGTGTCGTGCGTGTCGCCGGAGTTCCGCTCCGCGCGTCAGCTCGTGTCCGACGTGCTGTTGCGGCTCGGGTTCACGCCGATCAAGCAGGAGATCTTCGGCACCGAGGCGGGCGACCTGCGGCAGGTGCTCCGCGACAAGATCGACCCGTGCGAAGGGCTGATCCAACTCGTCGGCGTGGCCTACGGGGCGGAGCCGAAGGCGGAGACCGAGTTCGGCCGGGTGTCGTACACGCAGTTCGAGTACCTGTACGCACGTGCGCAGGGCAAGAAAACGTGGCTGGTGTTGGTGGACGAGAACGGGCTGCGCGATAAGCCGCTCGACCAACTCGACCTGCCGCACGACCCGCACCACGCCGACCCGGCTGCGTATCAGGCCGAGCGCCGCGACCTGCAAGCGAAGTACCGCGCCGCCCGCAAGCACGACGTTCACCTGTATCACCCGATTGTGAACGCCGACCAACTGCTCGCCCGGGTGGAGCAACTGCGGGACGAACTGGCCGTACTCCGCAGCGAACAGCGGGCGTGGCAGGCGGACGTGTCGGCCAAGTTGACCGACATCACCGAACAGGTGCGGATCACCACCGAGAAGATCAAAGTTCACCTGCTGGCGTCGGCCGAGCAGACGTACCAGAAGTCGCTCGCGGAGGCGGAGCAGGCGAAGGGCTGGCAGGAGCGGCAGAAGCGGAAGGACGCGGCGAAGGAGGAACACGCCGCCCGCCTCGCCCGCATCGACGACCTGGCCCGCTCGTTCGCCGAGATCGAGGGCACGGCCGACGCCAGCGACGTGTTCCGCGAGATGACCCGCATCCTGGCCGAAGAGGGCGTGGACGAAGCCCTGGCGTACATCGCCAGCCGCCGCGGGGGCATTCTGGATTTGGTGAAGGCCCGCACGCAAGCCGTCCACGACCGCAACCGCCGCGACCTCCGCCCGCTGCTCAAGTCGGCCGAACTGCTCGCCTCGCGGAACGAGTTCGCCGAGGCCGAGCGGGTGTTAACGGACGTGCTGCAACTGGAACCGCACTGGGGCGAAGCGCGGTTGCAACTGGGCAAGATGCAAATCGAGCAGGGCAGGCGGGCTTGGTCCTACCAAACAACCACTCGTGCGCTAGCACACTTCGAAGCCGCGAAGTCCACGGCCGAGGCGATCCTCCAACGCGATCCGGGAAATCATGACGCCGAGAGCTTCTTGGGTGCCGCGTGGCGGCAGATCGGAATGATCGCGAAGGAGCAAGGCAACCTAACCCGTGCCTGTGAGTGTTTCCGTCACACGCTCGAAATCGCCCAGCGGTTGGCGAGTGTGAATCCGGAGAATGCCGAGTGGCAGCGGGAACTGTCGATCATCCTGGAAAAGTTGGGTAAAGCGGCGATGGCGTCCGGCAGTCTGGCGGAAGCACGCGAACACCACTTGGGCGCGTTTGCCGTCAGTGAGCGGTTGGCCTTGGCGGATTCAACCAACTCGGAGAAGCAACGCGACCTTTCGTTTGGCTACCACATGTTGGGCGAAGTGGCGGTGAAGTCGGGCGACCTGAGCGGGGCGAAGGGGTACTTCACCCAGAGTCTGACCATCTCGCAAAAGCTGGCGGCGGACGACCCGGCGAGCGCGGACAAGCAGCGGGATGTTTATGTTTCGCACTACAAGCTGGCGGCGATGTCGGAGAAGGCGGGTAGTCCGGAAGCGATGACGCACTGGCGTGCCGCCCTCGACACGCTCGTTCGCATCCAGCAGCAAGGGCTGCACGTCTCGCCGGGTGATCTCGATTTCCTGGAACGGCTCCGCCGGAAGGTGGGCGGGTGATGCTCGGGCCATGAGGCGAACGGGATTGGTTTCGACGTTCCGCGAACGGCAACGGATTCGCCGTAAGTCCTTGGCCGGCAAGGGTGGTTCCACGAGTTGGGCATGGTTCCACGGATGAGTGGAGGGAGGTGGAAAGAACCATTCCGCACCCGCTCGACTCCTCCGCCGCCCCGCCGGTTCGCCACTTGGTACGCTATCCGGGGCGGAGTTGTAACACGTCCGGTTTCGGAAAATCCGTCGGCCGGGCGTCGGCGTCGGTACTGGTGAGGACCAATGGCGAACCGCGGCACCAGAACGGTCGGGCGGAGGCCAACGGACGGCGACGAGTCCCCCCGCGCGGGGGCCGGGTCGCCGCCCGACCACCCAGTTGTCGTCGCGTTCAACGGCCTGCGGGACGAGCTGCTGTCCACGCTGCTGTACGTCCTGGGCAACCGGGACGACGCACTCGACGCCGCCCAGGAAGCGTTCCTCAAGTGCTGGAAGCACCGCCACGAGACGGCCGGCATCCAGAACTTGCGGGCGTGGATCTTCCGCGTCGGGTTGAACACGGCGAAGGACTTGCAGCGGAGCGCCTGGAACCGCAAAGTGAAACCGATGGTCACGGAGGAGATCATGATCGCCGCACGCGACCCCGCCCCCGGTCTGGCGCTGGAAGACCAGGAAGCTGTTGAACGGTTGCGGGAGGCCATCGTGTCCCTCCGCCCGGACGAGAAGGAAGTGTTCCTGCTGCGGCAGAACGGCGACCTGACCTACGAGCAGATCGCCGAGATCCGCAACGCCCCCGTGGGCACCGTGAAAACACAGATGCGGACCGCCCTGATCAAGCTCCGCCGGGTGCTCAACCCGGCCGACGACCCGGCCGAACTGCCGGACGCTTAGGGTGGCCGACTCTCTCCGAGAGTCGGTCTGATGCCGCTCTCGGAGAGAGCGGCCCACCCTAACTGACGACCCGCCCGGACTCGCATCCGGCCCGACTGACTGACCACCACCGACCCCCTCGCCGGCGTGCCCGCCGGCCGCCTCCCCCGGCCACCCCGCCGGGGGGAAGGATACCGCCATGCCCGCTTGCCCCGACTGTCGCGCCCAACTACTCGACCACATGTACGGCCTGCTCGACCCGGCCGCCGACGCCGCCGTCGAGGCCCACCTGGCCAACTGCCCGGCGTGCGCCGACTTCGCCAAGAAGTCGAGCGGGCTGATCGCCACCGCCGCCAAGTCGGCCTTCCCCGGCGTCAACTTCGCGCAGCCGTCCGCCGCTGCGGAGAAGGCGAAGGCCACCCCGACCAAACGAGAAGCCCCGGCGTGGGCGTGGGTGCCGGCCGCCCTGGCCGCGTCCGTCCTCGTCCTGGCCAGCGGGTGGGCGCTCATCGCCACCTTCGATACGGTCGGTTACACCGCCCGCCGCGGCGAAGTGGACCGCGACCTGGATGCGGTGAAGGTCGCCGACAAAGCCGCCGCCGACCAGAAGGCGCTCGTGGCATCGAACGAGTTGCGGGTGAAGGCGGAAGAGACTCGCCTGCTGGCCGCCCGCGCCGACGCGACCAAGCTGGCCGACGGCCGGCTGGCGATGGCCGCCACCGAGTTCAAGGAAGTGCAGACTCAGTGGATCGCGGCCGAGAAGGCCCAGGTGGAGAAGCTGAACCAGATGCCCTTCCTGCTGGACGTGCGGGGGCCGTCCACCGCCCTGCCCGGCGCGCCGAACGAGTACCTCGTCCGCGTGTCCGACGCCAACGGCGGGGTCATCCCCAACCCGATTGACGTCGAGGCGGTGGTGAAGGACGACAAGGGGAACGAGCTGCTCCGCCAGAAGTTCACCCCCAACCCGGCCGAGGGGTACAAGCTGACCGTGCCCACCGCCGCGTGGCAGAAGGTGTCCGCCGGCGGCGACGTGTTCCTGAGCATGACGGCCACCGACAAGCTCGGCGCGAAGTCCGAGTTGACCGAAAATCTGAAACTGCTCCAGCCGGTGTTCACCACCTTCCTGACCACCGACAAGCCGATGTACCGGCCGGGCGAGACGCTCTACTTCCGCACCCTCACCCTCGACCGCACCCGCTTCCTGCCGCCCGACCGCGACGTGCAAGTGCGGTTCGAACTCAAGGCCCCGTCGGGTCAGGTGATTCCCGGCTCGCAGGTCACCGGGCTGGCCCGCGCCGGCAAGATGACGGCCGAAGGCAAGGTGGAAGCCACCCTCGGGCCGGACGGCAAGCCGATCCGCGGCATCGCCTCCTCCGCCTTCCTCCTGCCGGTCGATCTGGCCGGCGGCGAGTACACGCTGAACGCTTTCGAGGTGCCCACCCGTACCGGCGAGACGCTGACGGCTGACGCCGGCAAGGCGCTGGCCGTCCGCAAGTTCGTCATCAACCAGTACACCCCCGAGACGCTGCTCAAGAAGTTGGAGTGGGACGGCAAGAGCTACGGCCCCGGCGACGTGGTGCAGGCCCGGCTGGAAGTGAAAGACCAGGGCCGGGCGGTGAAGGCCACCCTCTCCGCGCTGACGGTGACGGCCGACGGCAAGGCGGTCGCACTCGACGTGCCCGTCACCGCCACCGACGACGCCGGCATCGCCAACTTCAAGTTCACCCTGCCGAAGGACGTGGAGGAGATCAAGCAGGCCAGCCTGGGCATGAGCGTGACCGTCGGCGGCGTGACCGAAGGGTTCAACAAGCCGGTGCCGCTCACGACCCGCCGGCTGAACGTCGAGTTCTTCCCCGAAGGCGGCGACCTGATCGCCGGCGTGCCGAACCGCGTCTACCTGCGGGCGACCACCACCACCGGTAAGCCGGCCGACGTGGTCGGCACACTCATGCTCGGGGCGACCGAAGTGAACGGCGTGAGCACGGTGAAGACCCTCACCGACCCGGACCACCCCGGCGCCAACCAGGGCATGGGCGTGTTCACCTTCACCCCGGAAGCCGACAAGCAGTACACGCTGAAGCTGTCCAAGCCGCTCGGCCTGCTCCAGCCGGCCAACGGGTACGATCTGCCGAAGGCGAAGAAAGCCGGCGTGGTGCTGAACATCGCCACCGGCGTGACGCACCCCGGCGAGCCGATCAAGGTGGCCGTCACGTCGGTGGGCAAGAAGCGGAGTGTGCTGGTCGGGGCGTACGTCCGCGGCCGGGCGGTGGCGCACGCCAAGCTGACGCTCGAAGCGGACAAGCAGGCGGAAGCCGCTCTCGACCTGAGCGGCACCAAACTGGGCGGCGTCACCCGCGTGACCGTGTTCGACCTGCCGGCCGACGGCGAGGCCGGCCGCGACAACCTGACCCCGCTGGCCGAACGGCTCGTCTACCGCACCCCCGGTGAAACGCTAAAGGTGTCGTACACGGCCAAGCGGACGGGTGGGGCGGGCGGGGCGTTCGTGCCCGGCGAGAAGGTGGACCTGACGGTCGAGAGCCGCGACGAGAAGGAGCAGCCGAAGCCGGCCGTGCTGTGGGCGGCGGTGGTCAACCAGTCGGTCATCACGATGGCCGACGAGAAGACCGAGCGGACGCTGCCCACGCACTTCCTGCTGAGCGGCGAGGTGAAGAAGGGCGAGGAGTTGGAGCACGCCGACTTCCTGCTGACCAAGCACCCGAAGGCGGCCGAAGCGCTCGACCTGCTGCTCGGCACGCAAGGCTGGCGGCGGTTCGCCGAGCAAGCCCCCACGGAGTTCCGCAAGGGCGTGCCGGCCGAGGAGGCCGACCGCATCCTGCTGGTGTCGGCGGCAAACGCCGCCTTGCCGACCGGCATGAGGCCGGCCATGCGGAAGGTGTTCAACGAGCACTACCCGCGGTTCGAGGCGGCCATGCTGAGCGTGGAGACGGCCGAGAAGGGCAAGCGGGCGGCCGACAACCGGGCGGCGACCGGCGAAGACACGCTCGAACTGTCGAAGGCGCAAGGCGACGTGTGGAAGGCGGTCACTGACCTGACCACCGCCGACGCCGACCGCGAGGCCAAGCTGTACAAGTTCGCCCAGACCAGCGAGCGGCTGAAGCCCTACGACCAGAACTGGCAGGAGCGGCGGAAGGTGCTCGGCCTCGTGGTGGCCGGGCTGCTCGGGCTGGCCGCGGCGGGTGTCGCCCTCGGGCTGAAGATGTTCCGCGGCACGACGGCAGGCCGCACGCTCGTCGGCACCGCCCTCGGCCTGCTCGCCGTCGCCACCGTGGTGTCGGTGTTCGGCCTCATCACCGGCCGCGACAACGACGGCTGGCGGGAGACCGCGGAAGTGGCCGAGAAGAAGTACCCGAACGCCAAGTTCGCCGCCAACCTGACTGAAACGATCACGAACATCGACGACGACGGCGCGGTCGGGGCCCCGGACATCGTGGTGGCCGGCAACAAAGCCCACAACGGCCGGCCGCAGCAGAGGGCGGCGATGGGCGGTGCGATGGACCCGCGGGGACCGAAAGCCGAGTGGATGAAGGAAGCCGAGAAGAAGGCCGACGGCAAGCCGCAGTTCAACCCGCCACCGGCCGCACCGGTGCCGTTCCCGGTCGCGGCTCCCGGTGGTCCGGGCGGTCAGCCGTGGGATGACGCCAAGAACGAACCGGCCAAGCCGGGCATGGTCGGCCGGAATCCCGGCGTCGGTGGCCCCCCCGGTGGCGGTGGTGGTCGCGGCGGGTTCGGTGGCGGTCGTCCGATGGGTGGCGGGTTCGGCGGCGGGATGCACGGCGGGTTCCCCGGTGGTGGCGCGTTCCCCGGTGCCCCGGCACCCGGCATGATGCCCCCCGGCGGCTTCGGGGGCGAGCCGTTCGGCGGCGGGTGGGGCGCGGAAGATATGCCGCACGCCGGGAAGGATGGGCTCGGCTGGGAGCGCCAGCAGTTGGCTCAGGACCGCGGGCTGAAGTTCAACGACTTCATGAACCGCCGCAACGCCGACCTGGACGGCGTGCTGGCCAAGGACGTGAAAGGCGACGAGAAGTCGAAGCAGCGAAAGACTCAGGAGCAGATCGGCTTGTTCACCGAGTTCCTGCCGCAGGCCCTGCCGCTGGTCGTCCGCGAGTACGCCCACGCCCGCCAACCGCTGGCCGAAGGGGCCGCCCGCGAAGACTTCACCGAAACCCTCCTGTGGCAGCCGGTGCTCGTCACCGCCGCAGACGGCAAGGCGAGCGTGTCGTTCACCCTGTCTGACGCCGTCGCCCCGTACCGCGTGCTGGTCGCCGGGCACTCGCTCGACGGCCGCATCGGGTCGGTCAGCGGGGTCATCGAAGTCCGCAAGCCGTTCTCGCTCGACCCGAAACTGCCGCAAGAGATCGGCTCGTCCGACAAACTGGACGTGCCACTCGTCGGGCTGAACGGCACCGACGCCAAACGCACCGCCGACGTGACCGTCACCCCGACCGGCATGAAAGTAGTGGGTGCCGACAAGGTGACGATGACCCTCGACGGCATCGCCGGCGGCCGCTCGCTCGTGCGGCTGGTGCCCGACAAGCTGGAAGGTGAACTGAGTGTGAAGCTGGACGGCAAGGCCGGCAGCGACACCGACTCCATCACCCGCAAGCTGACGGTGGTGCCGGACGGCTTCCCCGCCAGCGGGCAGACGTCGGACGTGCTCGAGTCGAAGATGAACGCCCCGCTCGGCGTGCCGCAGCAGATCATCCCCGGCACGCTCAAGATGAAGGTGACGGTCTACCCGAACACGCTCAGCGAGGTGCAGGCCGGGCTGGAAGGGCTGCTCCGCGAGCCGAACGGCTGCTTCGAACAGACGAGCACCACCAACTACCCGAACGTGCTCGTGCTCGACTACCTGAACGAGACCAACCAGGCCAAGCCGGAGGTGAGCAAGCGGGCGAAGGAGTTGCTCGACCGCGGGTACGCCAAGCTGACCAGCTTCGAGTGCCAGAAGGCCCGCGACGGCCGCGAGGGGTACGAGTGGTTCGGCGGGTCGGCCCCGCCGCACGAGTCGCTCACCGCCTACGGGCTGCTCCAGTTCACCGACATGAGCCGCGTCTTCCCGGTCGATCAGGAGATGCTCAAGCGGACCAAGCAGTACCTCATCAGCAGCAAGGACGGGAACGGCGGGTTCAAGAAGAACCCGCGGGCCATCGACACCTTCGGGTACGCCCCGGCCGAGATCGCCAACGCGTACATCGTGTGGGCCATCACCGAGGCCGAGCGGACCGCCGCCGAGAAGAGCGACCTGACGAAAGAGGTGGAAGCACTGATGAAGCTGGCCACCGACGGCACGCGGACGAAGGACCCGTACTTCCTCGGGCTGGTGGCGAACTCCCTGATGAACCGCGGCGACCGCAAGGGCGGCGAACAACTGCTGACCGCCCTGGCCAAGCTGCAAGACAAAGACGGCAAGCTGCCCGGTGCCACCGCCAGCGTGACCAACAGCACCGGCATGGCCCTGGAGATCGAATCGACCGCCCTGGCCGTGCTCGGCTGGCTGAAGGCGAACGAGGCCGGCACCTACCGGGCGAACGTCGAACTGGCGTGCAAGTGGATCGGCAGCAAGCGGAGCGGCGGCGGCGACTTCGGCAGCACGCAGAGCACCATCCTGGCGCTCAAGTCGCTCATCGAATACGCCCGCAGTAACAAGCGGCCGGCCGAAGACGGCACCGTCACCGTGCTGGTCGGCGGGGCGAAGGTGGGCGAGAAGGCGTTCACCAGCAAGCAGCCGGGGCCGATCGTGGTCGAGATCGCCGACCCCGAGAAGCTGCTCAAGGACGGCAAGCTGAGCGTGGACGTGACCACCGACGCGAAGCAGGCGTACCCCTGCACGGTGAGCTGGGAGTGCCGCACGCGGGTGCCGAACAGCTCGCCCGACTGCCCGCTCAAGCTGACCACCAAGCTGAACAAGGCCGAAGCGGCCGAGGGCGACACGGTGCGGCTGAACGTGACGGTGACGAACCTGAAGGGCACACAGAACGGCATGGTGACGGCCATCGTCGGCATCCCCGCCGGGCTGAAGGTGCCGGAGGACATGAAGCAACTGAAACTGCTCACCGACAAGCCGCAGGACGGCAAGCGGGCGACGGTCAGCTACTGGGAGAAGCGGGGCCGCGAGCTGGTGTTCTACTGGCACGGCCTGGCTGACAAGGAAGAGGTGAACTTCGGCGTGGACCTGATCGCCGACGTGCCGGGCGAGTACCGCGGGCCGGCCAGCCGGGTCTACCTGTACTACGGAGCCGAGCACAAGATGTGGGCCGACCCGGTGGACGTGAAGATCGGCGGCAAGTGAGGACGACGCGACGTGAGTCCGCCGGGTCCGGGTGAACCGCGGGTGTCAACCTGCGGGCGCTTGACCCAGGCGGCTCACACCGCCGGTTCACCGAAACTGCCAGGTGAACCCACCGACCGGCCCGTCGGCGGTGGAAGTGGAGTTAAACGACGACCCAGGCCGTGTCGCACGCCTCGGTCGCCTTCGCGGAGTTCATGGTGCGGCAGGCGGCAGCGAACCGGGCGAGCAGTTTCACGGATGAACTCCCACATGGCATCAACCGGGCAGACCCGGCGACCCGATCACGCCCACCTTCCGTAACTCCCGTCGAAGACACAAGAAAAAACTTGACGGCCATTTCCGGCGTCCGGTATTCTCCCATCCTCATGGCGGTTTATCCCAATCACCGCGATTGGGATAAGTATCTGTTCGGCGGACGGGCGAACAGGTGAATCGGGGGGTCGGGTCTTGCCGGCTTCGTACGCTGGAAGCGGGGCGACCGTTTCGGTCGAGAGAAGAAGCGGACGGCGTACGAAGCGTGGGCGAGGTGCGAAGTCCTGACGGGACGGGGCGGGGTGCGGGTCGCCCGCGACCGAACCGACGGTTGCGGCGGACGTGCCGGGAGTGGAGGGGAGGGGGTGGGGATCGGCCCGCCACCGAACCATTCGACGATGCACCGGATGTCGGAAGCCGACACCGGTGATCGGTCTCATTCGGCCGGGGAAGAGGACACCCAGTGACGGGCGGGCGCGAAATCCACGTCCCTGTTTGGCGAATAGTCTTGGAACGTGCTCGGGCTACTCCCTTCGGGCGGAGCGTTCGTGAGTTGCACCCCAAGAATTAAGTCATTCAGAGGGAGACGGTCCACCCATGCAAGACTTCTCGTTGGTCGTTTCGATCGTGTCTCTCGTCGTGGCGGCTGGAGCGGCGTACTTCACCTACTCGCTGAACCGCCACCAACTTCGGCTCACCAGCCGCAACGAGTTTCAGAAACTTCTTCTGGAAGTGAACAAGGAGTTGGTTCGTGATTCGGAGCTCTGGGGAATCTACGACTCGGGCGAAGAACCCCACCCCATGGCAGCACTCATCAGGCGAGACGATCCTCGCCAGATGGCGAAGTTGGAAGGCTTCGGGTACATGTTTATGAACGTGATCCAGGTCGTCTTCGCTTACTTCGACGAAAAGGGGCCGACGGGACGAACCGAGGAGACGATCTGGAACGCCTGGCGAGGCACGGCCGCTGATCTCGTCAATAGTAGCTCCATTGTGCGGTGTATTCTGAACAAGAA
>JANNQE010001006.1:0-9415 GCA_031441625.1 Planctomycetia bacterium | reverse complement strand
GATTACGCAGGCGGCGGGTGTGGGTGGGATTACGCTCTCGGCGAGAGCGGACCACCCTAACGACCTACTTCCCACCCACACCCCAACACCGGAGGGGCACGCCATGACGACCACCACCGCCGCCCCGTCCGCCGCCGACCTGGCCCGCGCGGCCGAACTGCGGGCCGTCGGCAACGCCTGGGAACTGGTCGCGTCCGCCCTCGGCGTGCCGGTCGGCGAGGTCCGCACGTGGCCCGCCCGGTTCCCCGGCGTGTGGAAGGCGGCTCACACCGCCGCCCGCAAGGGGTTGCTCCGCGACGCCCTGGCCGAAGCCGTGTTCACCCTGCGGATGCAGCTCCGCGACGCCGACCCGAAGACGCAACGCGAGGCCGCCGGCTGGCTGATTCGGTATTGGGGGGCGGGCTATCGCCACCGGGTCAAGCCGACCGCGGCGAAGGGCAAGGGCACTGAGAAGCCGGTGTCACCGGAGCGGGACTACCTGAACCGGCTGCTCAACCTGTGCGATCAGGAGGTCGCCCCGGCCGCGCTGAAGGACACGTTCTTCAACCGCCTCGACGGTGTCGCGGACGAGGTGATGGCGGCGGGCGCGCGGGGCGTGCCGATGGCGGGCGACCCGGTGTCGCGGCCGTGGGAGCGGCCGGGCGACTGGGAGGCGGACGGCCCCGGCCCGCGGGCGGTGGCGGCGTACATGTACGAGGAGGCAGCCGACGGGGGGGAGACTCGGCCCGACCTGGGGGCGGACTTCCCGAAGGCGGACGACGACCCCGACTTCCCGTCCGGCACCGGCGTGCGGATCGACGGGCCGAAGGGCGACTGCGGGGGCGGGGCGGCTAATGACCCGTTAGCCCGACGCGCGAGCGAGGGGCGAACCAGCTCCGCGGACGTGGCTTGTCCCTCGCTCGCGCGTCGGGCTAACGAGGAGGGGCCGCCCGCGCCTGGGGGCGCGAGTGCCGCCCGGCAGGCGGCACCGACTTTTTCACACGCCGACCCGCGGGGCGAGATGGTTGCGGCGGAAGGCCTGGTTGAGGGTCGGGTCGATGACGAACTCGTAGTCCTCGATGCGGGCGACGAGGGAGCCGTCGGCGGCGTCGGTGATGTCGATGTCGGCGCGGGCGTAGGTGCCGTTGTCGCGGGTGACGCGGGCGGCGACGCGGCACGGGCCGGCCGGGAAGCTGCGGCGGTACTGGCGGTAGCGGCCGGCGAAGCACGGCAGGCTGCCCGCCCCGTGCTGGGCGAAGCTCCACAGGATGAGCATCTGGAAGGCCACGTCGAGCACCAGCGGGTCGGTCAGCCACTGGCCCCGCGGGGGCGAGGCCATCCACTCGGCCGGCGTGGGGGCGGGGTACGCCGTGCCCACCACCGCCGCCTCGCCGAGTCCGTCCACCCGCTCGATGCCGTGCAGGTCGGGGCCGTGGAACAGGAAGTAGCGGTAGATCTCGTTCAGCGGGTGCGGGTACGGGCCGGTGTCGGGCAGCGGGTTCGGCGTGGGGGCCTTCGGCAGTGCGGCCGTCAGCACCACCTCGGCTCGCGAGTGGACCACGTCCCGCCCGTCCTTCCGCTTGCCCCGCAGCTCGACCGGCACGTGGAACAGCCCGCCGTCCCGCTTCTGGGCTTTGCCTGCGAGCGCCCGCACGCTCGCCGCCGTCAGGTCGTCCACCTTGATGCCGTTGGTGATGCGGGCCTCGTTGAACCCGTGGAACACCAGCCCCGGGTTGCCGTGCAGGGCGGCGTGCGCCAGCCACTCCAGGTGCAGGGCCATGGGCACCACCGCCCAGCCGTCGAGCACGTGCGACCGCAGCACCGGGTGCGAGGTGGGATCGATGGTCCGCTCGAACACGGCGGTCAGGTCGGCGAGCGGCGGGCCGGTCTGAACCACCCCGGACCCACTCGCCGGCACGACCGGCACGTTACGGACGGTGCCGGACGTGGGCACAGGTGCGGACGGCGGCTTCGACACCTTCGGCGGCTGACCGAGGGCGATGACTTCGACCGACCGGCCGGGCGAGCTGAGTTCGAGCACGGCGAACCGCCCGCCCTCGGCCAGCGGGATCAGCCCGACGCCTTCGGTCTCGAACACCTTCTTGAGCGCGGGCGTCACCATGCCGCCCTCCCACGGCCCCCAGTTGAGGGCGAGGACGCGGCAGTTCGGGCGGCGGCGGCTCTCCACCTGAGCGGTCTTGTTCAGCACCTCGTTGGCCACCGCGTAGGCCAGTTGGCCGACCCGGCCCAGTCGGGCGGTGGTGCTGGTGAACAGGATGATGGCCTTGAGCGGCTGCCCGCCGAGCAGATCGAGCAGGTTCCGCAGGCCGGCCACCTTGGTGCGGTACACGGTGTCGAACTGGTCGACCGACAGGTCTTCGATCTTGCGGTCGGCCAGCACGCCGGCCCCGTGGACGACGCCGGTGACGGCCCCGTACTTGGCCTGCACGCGGTCGAGCAGGTCGGCCAGTTGCTCCGGGTCCGACACGTCGGCGCTCAGGTAGGCGACCTTCGCCCCGGCCGCCTCGATGCGGGCGAGGGTGCCGCGGATGTCCCGCTGTGCGAGGACCGTGTTCACCGCCTCCGTCACGCTCTTCGGGGTGGCGGCGGCCCCCAAGTGATCGACCGCGGCGGCCTTCAGCGCCGGCTCGTCGGTGGTGCCGGCGGCCCACGTCGGCTCGCGGCCGGCGGGCGGCGGGGTGCGGCCGACGAGCACGAGCGTACACCCGAACGCCTCGGCCAGCGCCGCCGCCACCTCGGCCGTCACGCCCCGCCCGCCGCCCGTGACGAGCACCACGTCGTTCGCCGCGAACGTGACCTGCCCGGTGCCCGGCTTGCGGGTGGTGCGGGCCACCTCCACCCCCACCCGGTGCGTGGCGGCGATGCCCACCTCAATCGGCCCGGCCGTCAGCAGTTCGTCCACCACCGCGGCGGCGGACATCTTCGGCTCCACCAGGGCGAACGACGGGTGTACGTCGATCGCCTTCACCGCCACCTCGGGCCACTCGTGCCGTACCGTCTTCACCAGCCCGGCCAGCCCGCCGGCCGTCGGGTCGGCGGTCGACGAGCAGTCGCCCAGGCCGAACCCGCCGTCCAGTCGCATGACGGTGGCGACCAGCCCGGCCCCGGCCTTCGCCGCCTGCCGCACCTTCGGCCCGGCGTGCTGCACCCAGCGGAAGGCGATGCGGTTCAGGTTCGTTCCGCCCGCTTTCGCCGGAGCGATGAGCACCAGCCCGGCGGGGCTGCCGGCGGCCATCGCCACGCCCGGATCGACCCACGCCCAGGTCCGCACGTTCAGCCGCTGGGCGGACAACTGCGCCACCACCTCCCGCGTCAGCGGGTCGTCGGTCGCGCCCACCACCCACACCTCGGCCGAGTCGCCCAGCAGCAGCCGCGGGCGGGCCTGCCGCAGGTCGATGTCCACCGCCTGCAGCACGCTGCGGTCGATCTTCTCCGGCAGCAGTGTGGGCGGGCGGGTCGGCACCGGCGGCACCGGCGGCACCGGCGGGGGAAGCTCGGGCAGCACCACGGGCGGGAAGAGGGACGAGTCGGACAGTGCGGCCATCGAGATGGCTTCAATCTGCTCCGTCTTCGGGCCGGCCAACTCGGACTGCGTGAGCTGCGAGGTGAGCGGCCCGGACGTGGGGCCGGCGACGAGGAAGGTGGCCACGTCGCGGAGGGTGTGCAGTTGGCCCAGGTGCTCGGGCTTGACGACCGGCGCGCCCGGCAGCTTCTCCTGGAGGGCGGACAGGATCTCCACCCGCTTGATCGAGTCCACCCCCAAATCCGCGTCCAGGGCCATGTCCAGGGTGAGCATGGTCGCCGGGTATCCCGTCTTCTCCGCCACCACGCCGAGCAGCACGGCCGACACGTCGGTCGCGTCGGGCAGCAGGGCGGCGTTCAACGTTTCGACGGCGTTCAGCGTCTCGACGGTCGGCTCGAACCTCACCGGCTCGTGCAGGGTGACGGGCGGTTCGGGCACAAAAAGCGGCACCACGGGCGAAACTTCACCACCACTCAGGAAGTTGGCCACGTCGCGGAGGGTGTGCAGTTGGCCCAGGTGCTCGGGCTTGACGGTCGGCGCGCTCGGCAGCTTCTCCTGAAGGGCGGACAGGATCTCCACCCGCTTGATGGAGTCCACGCCCAGGTCGGCGTCCAGGGCCATGTCCAGGGTGAGCATCGTCGCCGGGTAGCCCGTCTTCTCCGCCACCACACCCAGCAGCGTGTCGGCGAGGCCGTTGAGCGCGGGGGCGTGTGTCAACACGACCGGCGGCGGGGGAACGGACGCGACTACCAGCGGTGGCGGAGGCGGAGCCACCGGGCGGACGAGCACCGGGGCCGGGGTGACGACCGGCGGGGCGACCACGACGGGCACCACCGGCGGCGCAACCCGCGGGGCGGTCGGGTTCAACAACGCCTGCTGCTGGTTCACCAGGGCGAAGAGCGTCCGCTGGGCCTGCTCCTGCTGGTCGAGGAACTGCTTGTGCAGGGCGGCCGTCTGCTCCTGGAGTTGTTGCAGGGCGGCGAGCGTCTGCTGCGTCAGTTGCAGGGCGGCGGACAAGTTCGGGTGGTCGTTCATTCGGCGTGTACCGGCGGCGGGGGTGATCGTGGGAGCGCCGTTCGTGGCCGGGCGTGGCGGCTTCTTGGCCCTGGGGGAAACGGAGTTCGCGCCGCTGACGGGCACGGTCATGGTCGGCTGTTTCGAGACCACGGGCGGGCGACAGCGGCTGCCCTTCTCCCACGCGGCGAGATTGACGGCGTACCCGGCGGTCGCCAGTTTGGCGAGCAGGTGCGCCAAATCCAGCGTGCCCGGCTTGTTCCCCTCGGACGCATCCAGGCTGACGACGGTGACATCGGGGGTGATCGCGTCGATCAGTTTCGCCAGCACGCGGCCGGGGCCGACCTCCACAAACGTGCGAACGCCGACCTTCGCCATCGCCCGGATTTGCTCGACGAACTCCACCGGCTTCGCCAGTTGGTTCCCCAGCAGTTCCCGGGCGGCGGACGCATCGGCGGGGTACTCGGCGGCGGTGCAGTTGGCGTACACCGGCTTCGTGCCCGCGGCGAACGGCACGGCGTTCAGCGCCTCGCGGAACGGGTCGGCGGCGTGGGCCACGAGAGGGCTGTGGAACGCCGCGGAGACCGGCAGCCGAACGCCTTTCAGCCCGGCCGCCCGCAACACCGACTCGGCGGCGTCGATGGCGGCAGTGGACCCGGACAGCACCGTCTGCGTGGGCGAGTTCTTGTTCGCAATCACCACGTCGAGGCGTCCGTCGCGGATCGTCTGCTTGACCTTCTCGAGCGGGCCGAGGACGGCGAGCATGGTGCCCGCGTCACCGCCCCGCCGCGCCGCCATCAGTTCGCCCCGCAGTCGGCTGAACTGGTGAAGCTCGGTTTCGCTCAATCGCCCCGCCGCGGCGAGCGCCGGCAATTCGCCGTAGCTGTGCCCGGCGAACGCGTCGGCGGTCACGTTGAAGCGATCCCGCAACAGCTTGAACGCGCCGTAGCTCACCGCCCCGAGCGCGGGCTGGGCCTTGTCGGTGGCACGCAAAGCTTCGTCCTGGTGCTTCTTCGCGTCCGGCTTGAAGTTCGTCGGCGGGTAAATCACATCGGCCAGCCGGTTCGCGTTCGCGTCGGCGAGTGTGTTCAACACTTCGGGGAATGTGCAGGCGAGATCACGGAGCATCCCCACCCGCTGCGACCCCTGACCGGGGAACAGCACGGCCAGCTTGCCGGGCGTGCCGCGGCCGAAGTGTGCGCCTTCGGGCAGGCTCCACCTCTCGGCGTTCGGCTCGGCGGTCAGCTTGGCTTTCACCGCGGCGAGCAACTTCGGCAGGTCGGTGGTGTCGCGGTGGGCGACCAGCACGAGCCGACACGGGGCAGACGGGTCGAAGGTGGCGCGGCTGGCTTCGGCGGCACGGGCGAAGGCGGGCCAAGCGCGCTCGTCTTCGCCTCGCGGCAAAACAGTGGTTAACTCCTGGACCGAATGACCGCTGATGGCGAACAGTTCCACCCGCCCGTCCCAGTCGGCGTCGGCCTTCGTCGGGGTGTGCTCTTCAAGTACCGCGTGGAAGTTCGACCCGCCGAACCCGAACGCCGAGACGCCTGCACGCCTGGGGTGGTCCGCACTCGGCAGCCACGGCCGCATTTGCAGGTTCACGTAGAACGGCGAGTCGGCGGCCTGCAGCGGTTCGACGGGCGAAGTCACCTTCAGCGTCGGCGGCAGCACCTTGTGGTAGAGCGACAGTGCCGCCTTGATGAGCGAGGCCGCCCCCGCCGCCGCTTTCGTGTGCCCGATCATCGACTTGACCGAACCGACGGCGGTTCGCGGATTCGCCGACGTGCCGAACACCGCCTTCAACCCACTGGCCTCGACCGCGTCGCCGACCTTCGTGCCGGTGCCGTGTGCCTCCACCAACTCCACCGTCTTCGGATCGACTCCGGCGCGGGAGTACGCATCCGACAGGCACCGCCGTTGGCCGTCGGCGCTCGGGGCGTAGATGGCGTTGCCTTTGCCGTCGCTGCTGGTGCCGAGACCTTTGATGACCGCGTACACGGTGTCACCGTCGCGTTCGGCGTCGGCCAGCCGCTTCAGCACCACCATCCCCAGCCCTTCACCCAGGATCGTTCCGTCGCCGTTGGCGTCGAACGGCTTCGAGTTGCCCGTCGGCGACAGGGCCGGCGTCTTGCTGAAGCACATGTACATGAAGATGTCGTTGAACGTGTCCACCCCGCCCGTCACGACGACATCCGCCTTGCCCGTCTGCAACTCCATCGAGGCCAGGTGAAGGGCGCTCAACGAGCTGGCACACGCGGCATCGACGACGCAGTTCGTGCCGTGCAAATCCAGCTTGTTGGCGATGCGACCCGCCACCACGTTCCCGAGCAGACCGGGGAAGCTGTTCTCCTGCCACGGCACGTAGCTCTCGCCGATCCGCTCGATCACGTCGGCCGCTTGCTCCGCGGGCACACCGGCGTCTTTCAGCGCCCGCTTCCAGTGCGGGTGCCCCAAGCGGGCACCGAGCGGAATGACCAGTTCGAGCGTGCCCGTCACGCCGAGGATGACCGAGATGCGGCTGCGGTCGATGCCTTTCGCGCCAGCGTCGATCTTCGCGTCAATCAATGCCTGCTTCGCCGCGACCAGCCCGAGCAACTGCGACGTGTCGGTCGCCTCGATGTCCTTCGGCGGGATGCCGAACTCGAGGGGGTTGAAGTCCACCACATCAAGGAACCCGCCGCGGCGGGCGTAGGTCATGTCCGGCCGCTTCGGGTCGGCGTCGAAGTAGTCGTCCGGGTTCCAGTGGGTGCCCGGCACGTCGGTGATGGCGTCCACGCCGTTCTTCACGTTCGCCCAGAACGCGCCGGGGCCGTTCGCCTTCGGGAACAGGCAGCCGATGCCCACAATCGCCAGCGGGGGAAACGCGGTGTTCAACACGATGCCTCAACAACGGATTGGGCCGCAACCAGCCCGCTCACGCGGGCCGCTCGCCTAAAGCAACTCGTCCAGTTCGCTCTCGTTCTTCGCCTTCAGCGGGAACCAGTCGTCGGGCAATTCCACGCCCTGTTGTCGCAGGGTCTGTCGCCGCAAATGCACGCACGCCCCGAAGAGCAGGTTCTTCGCCACCGCGCTCACCGTGCGGGCGGCGGGCGACTCCAGCACGCCCCCCTTCGCCCACTCGTTGAACGCCCCCATCGCCGGCCCGCACCACACCTGGTAGTCGAGCTGGCGGTCGGCCTCGCCGGCGTTCGCCCACCGGCTGCTCAGCCCCAGATACCAGCGGAAGCAGAGGGCCATCTGGTGCCGCGGGTCGGTGTCGGCGCGGGCGAGTTGGGTCGGGTCGCGGCGGGTGAAGAAGTCCTTCGTGTCGGCCCACACGTCGGCGAACGGGCGGCGGAAGAACGTCTTCTCAATCTGGACGCGCTCGGCGGCCGGAATCGCCTCCCACCCGGCGTGAGCGCGGTACAGGTCGAACAGCTTCTGGGCACGCATCGCAAACATCGTGCCCCGCTTCAGCACCTGCACCTTGACCCCCATCTCGAACATGTCGGCGGCGGGGGCCATCGTCACGTCGGCGGGGTCGGCCTGCGCCAGCATCGCCCGCACGGCGTCCGAACTGCCCGACTCGCGGCACGCCTGGTTGATCGACCCGGTGACGACGTAATCGGCCCCCAACGCAAAAGCACCGGCCACGCTCGCCGGGGTGGCGATGCCGCCGGCCAGCCCCACCCGCACCGGGGTGTTGAACTTGTGCTGCGCCTGCAACCGCCCCCGCAAAGTCAGCAGCGCCGGCAGCAGCGTGATCGCCGGGCGGTTGTCCGTGTGCCCGCCGCTGTCGGCCTCGGCGGTCAGGTCGTCGCACATCGGAATGCGGGCGGCGAGGTCGGCCTGACTCTGCGTGATGTGACCGGCCTTCACCAGTTCGGCCAGGATGCGAGCCGGCGCGGGCGACAGGAACCGCGTGGCCACCTCCCCGCGGGACACCTTCGCCATGACGCGGTTGTCGGCCCGCACCGTGCCGTCGGGGTTCTTCACCAGCCCGGCCACCCGATACCGCACCACCGCCGGCGTCAGGTCGAGGTACGCGCTCGCTTCGATCAGCCGCACCCGCTTCCGCAGCAGCAACTCGGCCACCGCCATTTCGTGCGCCGGCTCGTTTGGGCTGTGGATCAGGTTCACCGCAAACGTCTTGTCACCCAGGTTCGCTTGCAGGCGGTCCACCGCGGCCGTCACCCGCTCGACCGACAGCCCGGCCGCCCCGAAGCTGCCGAGCATTCCGTTGCGGGCCATCGCCTCGACGACTTCGCACGACGCGATGCCGTTGGCCATCGCCCCGTTCATGTACGGGAAGCGGAGGTTGTGAGCTTGCAGGAAGGCCGAACTGCCGAGGCGGGCGGGGGTGAGCGGGGGGGCGAAGCCGAGGAGCGGGAGGAAGCCTTCGCCCGAGCCGGCCAGGCCGACGACCGCCGTGCCGCCTAGTGAGACAGACGGGCCGGACGGGGTGGACACCACCACCGCGGCTGAGCCGAGATGGGAGAACAGGTCCACCGCGGCGGGCGCGTCGGCGGCCAACGGGGTGCCGTCCGACCGCCACCAGCCGATCGGGGAAGAGGGTGCCATGAGCCTGCGAGTTCCGCGAGGGGAATCAGATGGCAAGTATAGAGCCGCGGTTCCGCGGCGGACAGGAATCGTGAACCCGCGGCGGGGGGGCGGTGTCCCTGGGGTGCGGGTTGTGGTGTAGCGGTTTCGCACGCGGCTCTGTGAAAGCCGAAGTGGTGGGTTCGACTCCCCCCAAGCCGCCTGAAGGTGAACCCCGGCAGTGATGCCGGGGGTAGTTGGCAGCAACAAGCACCCCCGGCATGACAGGGGGCGTGGGGGGCGGTTGCCCTCCACCACCCAAGGAGGGGTTCACCAGAAATCCAGAGATGTGCTCCTGGG